>NZ_JBFULJ010001150.1:0-999 GCF_056400385.1 Priestia sp. P5_B4 | reverse complement strand
CATTTAACATTGTAAAAGAGGCAGTAATCGAACTGCAAGTAATTGAGGATTTATTAAAAGATGTTGAACTCCTAAACCAGGATAAAAATTTAAAAGGTGAATTGACTTTAAAAAGAGAAGATGTAGTTTATATAATTCAAGAGTTTATTAGTAAATATACAGCCTATAACAATGATTGTGATTGGGTATATAATCGGAAAGAGATTGATGTAKCAAATGAAATTAATTTAGAAAAATTATTAAGTGACATCATGTTTTCGAAATATCCATTGACTCTTGAAGTTCGTAATGATTCATTTAATAGAAAAACAGTTAATAACATGCAAAGAAAAGCAGGTTATAAAGTATTAGATCATATCTTGAACAGTTATGATCAAAATAATTTAGGTATTGAAGGGCAAGGTCCAGAGTATTTGATCTATGCTACTATTTTCAAAAATAATCACTTTGACCTTAACAATTTAGATAATTTGCAAAGTGTGGAGCTAGCAAGTTTAAGAGAAGATCTTTTGAATTATTTGGAAAATAATATTCAAGGAAATCTACAACAATTTATTGAAGTGATGACTAATGACCCTTACGGATTAAGAGAACCTTTAATTCCTATCATATTAGTAGCGCTTTTAAGAGACAAATGGGATCAATTAATGTTTTATAGAAATGATATGTATGTGGCTGGAATTGACGGTGAAACCCTCTATAAAATGTTTGAAGAAGCAACTGAATATCAATATGTTTACTACAGATTTAGCGAAGAATATGATAACTTCTTTATGCATTTAGAGTCACAATTTAGTAGTTATCAAAATGAGCTAGTGAGTAAAAAACCAAGGGTTATTCGCCTAAGTAGTGGTATGTTGACGTGGCTTAGAAGCTTACCTCGTATTACACAGATTTCAAATAATATGAGTAAAGAACAGCTTACTTTTAAAGAATTAATTAGAAAAAGCGAGGTTAACCCACAGGATACATTAAAAAAACTTTTTACTCTATATAAAG
>NZ_JBFULJ010001149.1:0-1003 GCF_056400385.1 Priestia sp. P5_B4 | reverse complement strand
ATGTTTGTACAATCCCTTGATCTGGACTCATTTTTTTCATTAAAATATGAAGCAACGTCGATTTGCCTTCTCCGTTTTTCCCCACAATTCCAATTCGCTCTCCGCGATGTACTTGAAGTTTCTCTGCTTGAAACAGCAGGCGATCTCCATAGCTTTTTTCAATATTTATAGCTTCTAACAATAACATAAAAAAACCTCCCTAGGATTTCTAGAGAGGATTAGAGGTCATAATTAGGTATACGCAAATATGCACCCTTTTTATAGAGTAAAAAAAGGGAGAAATCACTTCATATAAGACATATAGAAATGGCACCTAAAAATGTACAGACTAATCCTATCTAGACAAATGTTCATTTAAAATAAAGTTTTAAAAGAATGTCTAAAAAAATAGGATTACTTATCCATTGTCTACGGTACCTTTCCTTTCTTAGTATAAAATGACTTGCTTCTTACAGTGTATGATGAAGTTTTTTAAATGTCAATATCCATTTGGATGATATTCCCTTCTTTTACTACTCACAAAAAAATCCTCAGCCGATCAAAGCCGAGGATTCTTTTATTACACGTATTGGTTCAMTTTCCCTGTAAAATCAGGCAGCCACTCGCCGTGGGCTTCAATTAAATCATCGCACATACGAATGATGTCATCCATAGATAATTCCGCATTTGTATGAGGATCTAGCATCGCTGCTTGATAGATGTGCTCTCTTTTTCTAGTGACCGCTGCTTCAATTGTTAGCAATTGCGTATTAATATTCGTACGATTTAACGCCGCAAGCTGCTCAGGTAAGTCTCCTACATAAGTCGGCATAATGCCGCTTCGGTCTACAACACATGGAACTTCTACGCACGCTTTTGTCGGCAGGTTACTAATTAAGCCCCCGGTATTTAATACGTTACCGGCAAATTTAAACGGCACGTTTGTCTCCATTGCTTCAATGATTCTAGAGCCGTACTCATGTGAACGTGTATGAGTTAACTGACTGTTGTTAACCATTTCTTC
>NZ_JBFULJ010001148.1:0-1005 GCF_056400385.1 Priestia sp. P5_B4 | reverse complement strand
GTTCTGCTAAGCGTACATCAAATTCTTTTCCTGTTTGACAGAAAAATTCGTATGAGCTGTCTCCAAGCGATAAAACAGAGAAACGGAAGTTCTCAAGTTTTGGCGCTCGACGGCCGTGAAGAAATTCATGGAAAGATAGCGCATTATCAGGCGGCTCTCCTTCTCCATGTGTACTTACGACAATTAATAAATTTTCAAGTTTCTTTAAATTATTTGGTTTGAAATCATTCATAGAAGATACAGTTACATTAAAGCCTTTTGCTTCAAGCGTTTTACCTGTATTTTCAGCAAGTCCTTGAGCATTTCCTGTTTGTGATCCGTAAAGAATCGTTACGTCTTTTGAAACTGTCTCCTTCGTTTGAGCAGGCGCTGCTGTAGAAACGTCTGGCGTTCCTTCGGCAGACGTAGATTGAGATGCTGTTAAATAACCGCTCAACCACATTTTTTGTGCTTCTGTTAATGTCGGCAGAAGGCGATTAAGCAAATCTGCTTGTTCTTGATTAAAAGGGCTGTTTACTACCTTAAGTTGCAACACTGTCCACCTCACAAAAATATATAATTTAAATATGTATGCTTTTACGAATCATCTTCAACAACATTTAATACCTGTGTCTAATTAATCAATGATGTTTCCCTTCATACATTATTATTCCTATAGATTATATCAAATTTAATTATATAAATCATTAGAAAATTCTTATCAAATTCGTCTACCTGCATTTTATCGGAGAAGAATAAATTAGTAAAATACATATAATTGATAACTAGTATTAAGATTATTAATATTTAAAGCGGTCGTTACGTTTTTTATAAACGCAGTTACTTCTATATTTGTTTATTCTACATCCTTCACATGAATATGAATATTTTGTAATTTTTAGAGAAGTTTTGTAGAAACGGTTTTCTTTCTCATCAGAATGTTACATAATAAATGTAACATTAATCCTTTTAAAAAACACTATACGAAAAAGACAGTATATTCTGAAATTTAGGACAGTTTATAGG
>NZ_JBFULJ010001147.1:0-1006 GCF_056400385.1 Priestia sp. P5_B4 | reverse complement strand
GAATGTTAAACCGTCAACTTTTGTTTCAACGCCAACGTTTTTAGGAGAATCTGTGTTTACACCTAAAGAAAAACCTTTTTGAACGTTGCTGCATCCGCCGTAGCGAACAAAAAAGCGAATTGTTTCGTTTCCTTCTAGCATCATTTCATCTTTGTACCACGTAGCTGCTGCTTCTGTTACTGTTAATTTCATTCATTATGCTCCTTCCAATACTGCGGATACATTTATTATAGTAGAAAGGTAGATAAATTACCAATATATACGAATCCAGCTAGGAAGGAATGAGATAAAATAAAATAAAACGATTTAATATAGAGGTGAAGGCTTCATTTCTATATTAAATCGTTTCATTCTTTCATTTGAAATCATACTGTTTTCCAATGGTTTCCCAGCAGTGAACGCAGTAGCGGCTTCCTTCTAGCTGTGAATCCATTTTCTTATTTCGTTTGCAAATGGGGCATTTTTTCTTCACATCATTCACCTCCTTATTTTAGTATCAGTATAACTAATAAATAAGAAATGTATTCGCTTACAAGGTGGTTATAAAAAAAGAAATAAGAGGAAGATCCCCTTATTTCTTTTTACCTGACAAAAATGTGACTTTCGGTTCTGTTTTGTTAAGAATTCGGGTAATGTTTGCGCGGTGTCTGTAAATGACAAAGGCTACAATTAAACCAATAATCATAATAAGCATGTAGTCTTGTTTAAATAGCGTGTAGATAAAGGTTAATACCCCGGTGACCATTGATGACAGTGATACATATTTCGTTATGTATAAGCAGATAAAAAAACATAATAGTACGAAAACAAATAAAAGAGGTTCATAACATAAAATCACTCCGGCGGACGTGGCAACAGCTTTCCCGCCTTTAAATTTCGCGAAAACAGGAAAAATATGACCAATGACAGCAAATAAACCAATGAAGAGAATGTTTTGATTCGTATTAAATAAAAGCGGTAAAGAAGCTGCTAGGGTTCCTTTTAGAATGTCTCCCAGCGTAACGAT
>NZ_JBFULJ010001146.1:0-1009 GCF_056400385.1 Priestia sp. P5_B4 | reverse complement strand
CCATTACAGCTGACACGATATATATTGTTTCAGAGATTATCAATTCAAACGAAGCTTATAACGTATTAGAAAATGGCAAGAAAGAGCGGAGTGAAGAAGAGCTTTTTAAAGAATATATGAATGAAAAAACAGACAGTTATTTTATAAAAGCTGATGATACATACGTAGGAGTTATTGATTACATGAAACAAAACCCTAACGATGACCATCCATGGATTGGAGCTTTTATCATTCATAGCGCCTATCACAATTTTAGTTTTGGAACGCAGGCGTATCTAGTGTTTGAAGACAAGCTAAAAGAAGAAGGAGTTTCAGTTCTTCGCCTTGGCGTTCTGTCTCAAAACCCTAGAGCTAAGCTTTTTTGGGAACGTCTTGGTTTTACACAGTACGCAACTAAGCCGCTGCATCATAATCAAGTTGACTGCCTGGAAAAAGAGCYATAAAAAAATCCGTGGGTTATATCCGCGGATTTTTTACTGTACATTAAATGTTCGAAAGAAAGAAAATATAGTAACCACTTTATTATTATCAGAGCCTTATGCTGCTGTTGAAGACAACGTAAGCCTTCTATTCGAAGCGACTTGAAGTAACCGAACTGATTATCATAGAAATTTATGTCTTCAATGCGTTCGTTGCCTATGAAATTGTAACAATTCCTTATATATAAGTAACTTTAAATGTAAGTCGAAAATTACTTTATTCATTGGGACCTTGCAACTGTACTCAATTTCAGCAGGGGAAAAGAAGCTATTCCTAATATAAAATTAACTATTTAAGCTGTTTAGTATATGAATAAAAAGTGTACTTTTTATTCATATATTTTGCTAATGCATTTGAAAAGAACGTTGAGAAATCAAGGATGTATAAAAAGCTGCATATCCGATAAAAGGCACCCACCCTACTGAGAACCCTTCTTCCTGAACTGAACCCTAAAAAAYGAATGTATGAGGCGCTGTTACTTACATTGGTAAGGAAAAAGAGCACATATTGTGCTATTGACCGAGATGAA
>NZ_JBFULJ010001145.1:0-1009 GCF_056400385.1 Priestia sp. P5_B4 | reverse complement strand
AGCGAAACAAGCTGTTGTAGCTTCTGCCGTAGGTTTAGCTATGTTAGCGACACCATTAGCTCTACCGAATTTAGGAGATTCTGCTGGCTCCGCAGAAGCTGCAGAAGTCGGAGGCGATGTCTCGATTGATCCAGTGGCAATTGGACAAGCGATTGCAGATGCAGCTAAAACAGCTGACAATCGAAGTGGTTTTGTCAAAGGAGCAATGGAAAAATCCTTTTATGAAGCAGGCCAACAGTACAATGTCATGGTCATGAATTTAAGCCAAGGATACAATTCCAATCAATTACAGGGTGTACAATATTTTGATACCGTAGATTATGATGGTATTACGTATGGWGTCTGGGTRTTTGAAGAMGGAACATTTGTTAACGAAGGTGATGGAGGATATGATAATTGGGCCWTCAGAGGATGGTTTGAACGGACCGGAGATGACGAGAAAACGGTCAATTTTCATAGACCWTAATTCAAAATAGAGATGAAGATAGAAGATATAAGATAGAAGATAGACCCTATAAGAGMAAATAATAGGAAGAGCCTTGCCCCTGATGGTAAAGGCTCTTCTCGTTATATAAGTTTTTATCATGTAATATCGCAAACATGGTGGTTTTTGGGACGGGTGCATGGATCTGTAGAAATTATCATTACAAGAGTAATTAAAAAGTAGGAAATTACATAGGTGGTACCTATACTGTTTTTACGAATACTAAAAAGATGATAGTATAAAGAACCATAAGCTAAATCTAATATAGAAGAGGTGATGAAAGTGATAACAAAAGATGTAACTCAATCTACGTTCGCCGAAGAATTAGTTTCTTTACCTACGTCGTGTAATGATGTTATCTACTATCCTACTAAGTTAGCTACCTTAGCAACCGAAGAGAGCTACACAGTTTTCCAAACTCTCAGTCAGAAAAGTGGCCTTGCTTACCTCGTTGTTACCTAGCCTCTTACAGCTAAGATTATATTAGCAGGATCGACAGAGTCAATGAATGAAATATATCAAGCC
>NZ_JBFULJ010001144.1:0-1010 GCF_056400385.1 Priestia sp. P5_B4 | reverse complement strand
GGTGTTCATCAGGTGTATGAACGTCGTACATATCGGGACCGAGCGAAATGGCGTCTAATCCAGAGATTTTTTCCTGGAAAATACCGCATTCAATTCCAGCGTGGATGGCGATGATCTCCGCCTCTTCCCCATACTTTTCTTTGTAAACCGTTTTACATAATTCACGAACTTTTGAATCTGCATTGTACGCCCATTCAGGGTAATTGCCTTTTGTTTCAACTCTTCCTCCGACTACTTGAGCAAGTATGTGCACTTGACTTACTATTTTTTCTTTTAAGCTTTTTACTGAGCTGCGGATTTCATTTTGAAAAACAACCTCAGACTCTGTCGTCGTAATCACACCTAAGTTGGTAGAAGATTCTACTAATCCTTCGATATTCATACTCATGCTTTGAACGCCGTTTGGTGTTAGCATAATAGCTTGTACAATTCGTTCTGTCGTTTCTTTTGTAAAACATTTCTCATCGGAAGAAGATTTGTTTATTTTTACATATACGCTCGGATCAGCCGCTTGTAATTCATTTTTTACTATTTCGTTCCACTCACGAATCTTATTCTCTAACTTTCCTACCTTAGAAGGCTCAACTGATAGAATTGCTTCTGATTCACGGGGAATCGCATTTGATTTTAATCCTCCACTAATGCTGCTTAAAGAATAGGGAAGTTCATGTTGTAAATCATATAAAACTCTTCCTAGCAGTTTATTAGCATTTCCTCTTTCTTTATCAATTTCCATTCCAGAATGTCCGCCGCGCAGTCCACCAATGCTTAAGCTATATGTTTCTGAGTTATCGGAAGGCGATTCCCAGTCTACGGGAATACGAAGCACGTTTTTTACCCCGCCTGCGCTGCTGACAAGCAGCTTTCCGTCCTCTTCTGTATCAAGGTTAATAAAGATTTTTCCTTCAAAATGAGCTGGATTTACAGCAATGGCTCCGCCCATAGTTGTTTCTTCTTCAGTAGTAATGACTACTTCAAGAGACGGGTGAGCTATATCATGAGCATCTAGT
>NZ_JBFULJ010001143.1:0-1010 GCF_056400385.1 Priestia sp. P5_B4 | reverse complement strand
GTGTTTTACGCTCCACGGAAGAAAATAGGCTTAACTTTAAAAAAGAAATAAGGTGAAACAGTGATTTCTAAATTAACCCGTATTCATGTACATCTTTTGTTCTGTCTATTAGCCGTCATCGGGGGAACGACATGGGCTTTTCAAAAGACTGGATTAAAGGATAGCTTGCCTCTATGGTCAGCAGGTATGAGGTTTTTAATTGCTAGTTTAATAATTGCCCTCTACCTCTTACTCACAAAAAAAATGGCCGTTTCAAAAGAAGTAGTAACCATTTCAGCATTAAACGGAATTTTGTACTTTGCTCTACCGTTTGGTTCTGTTTATTGGGCATCCGTTTATTTGCCAAGCGGGCTTGTTTCCGTTTTAGCTGCCAGCATTTCAGTGTTTGCTCTTTTATTTAATCGCTTATTYAAAGGAACACCAGCTACAAAAGGACAAAAGCTAGGTGTAGTCATGTGCTTAATTGGTATGAGCGTTGTATTTGGAAATCAGCTGTTTATACAGGGAAATGTGATTCAAATAGTAGCCATGATCGTCATTTTAATGGCTATGCTAGGTTCTGCTTTTATAACTGTTCAAGTTCAATCTCGCATAAAATCCTTGCCTATTATGACCTTTAATTCTTTTTCGATGCTAAGTGGAGGCGCTTGTTTACTGATTGTTAGTCTATTTGTAGAAAATGGAAACCGCACTTTCTCTGGGATTAGTCTTATCTCATTATTATACTTGGCCATTATAGGGTCGGTCGTGGGGTTTTCTATTAATATTTATTTATTAAAAAAATGGCATATATCAAAAGCAACGGCGCATTTATTTATTTCACCGGTTATCGCCTTATATGTAGGATTTGTCTTTTTAGGTGAAACATTAAACAAACAGGTCTATATAGGTACAGCGTTTGTAATAGCAGGGGTTATATTTATTAACTTGAAAAAGCAAATAGAGAAAAACACAAATAATTCTACTCTTAAATCATCTAAAAATATTTCTGCTAAGTAGCTGTTCTAAAA
>NZ_JBFULJ010001142.1:0-1012 GCF_056400385.1 Priestia sp. P5_B4 | reverse complement strand
AGGTTACTACGTAGGAGATCGAATTCATATTTCGTATATTATCATGGGCGCTGTAGCTTTTTTTGTCATTTATTTACTTATAAAAAGAACAAGAAATCGAAAACGTCTTGAGAGGAGGGATGGTCAATGAGGAAGGTTTTATTCTTACCGCTTTTTCAGATGCCATCTGGTCATCACCAAGTAGCAGACGCCGTTATGGATGCCATTATGGAGCGTTTTTCGCACGTTATTTGTCAAAAAATTGATTGTTTAAGCTATTGGAGCAAACCGCTTGAACAAATGATTTCATCGATATACATGAAATGGATTTCTGTTTTCCCAAAGCAGTTTGAAAAATTTTATTACGGTCATGTATACAAAAAAAACGACCATACGATGGACGATTTTGTTGTGAAAAAATGGCCGATTATCGAATACCATATGAAGAAATTAATTGATGCAGAGCAGCCGGATGTCATTGTTTGTACACACAGCTTTCCTTCCTGTGTATTAAGCGGGTTAAAAGAAAAAGGAATCATTGATCTTCCTATTATAAACGTATACACAGACTTCTTAGTAAGCGACGTATGGGGTAAAAATGGAATTGAGCTTCACTGCGTGCCTGATCAGGATACAAAAGCGTTTTTACAAAACGTTCACGGTGTAAAAGAGTCTTCTATTTATGTAACGGGAATTCCTGTTCATAAAGCGTTTTTAAAAAGAAGGATTGACCATCTTATGCCACAGAAACATATACTGATTGCCGGAGGGAATTCCGGCCTTGGAAATGTACGCAAAATGCTTCAGCAGCTTCCGCAAAACTGTACGTATATGTATTATGTGCTGTGCGGAAAAAACAAAAAGTTGTATCAAGAACTAATAAAATTAAACCACCCGAGAATTAAAGCGGTCTCGTATGTAAAATCGAGAGAGAAAATGAATGATTTATATGAGGGAGCAGATGCCATTGTCACAAAAGCGGGGGGAGTGACAATTAGCGAAGCCCTTCACAAAAGACTACCTATTTTTATTC
>NZ_JBFULJ010001141.1:0-1016 GCF_056400385.1 Priestia sp. P5_B4 | reverse complement strand
CTGATGAGCAAAGGCATGAAATGAGATTATGGTTAGTTGGAGTTTATGGTTTTTCGTATGGAGCAGCTAAAAGTTATATTGAATAATGCCAGCTGAAAATATTCTTTTAGTAATATATAGAGAAGGATTATTACACTTTTTGTAGAAATTATTAGGTAGAGAGTCGGTGGTTAGAGAATGAAAATTCAATTTGATTTTAAAGTACTAAATGTTGTAGAGGAAAATGGCGTAAAGTCCTACATTGTGCAATGCTCAAGTGAGAATTTCCGACGTGTTATTAAAGCTCAATATGACGGAAGTGTATATATACCAGATTACCATCAACAATTATGGGACATACAATCTCATGAAAGAACAGTTCTTGATATTGGACTAGCAAGCTTTATAATAAAAAATGAGAACCGCACAGTATAGGTAAATTCACATTCGAGCATAATATTAATGGTCAGTACTTCTTTTGCTAACGAATCGTTTTCTCCTTTAACATGTTAAGTGTATAAAAAGCACCCATAGCTTGGGTGTTTTTTATTTTGTTCGAGTAATAAAAAGTTGTTGAAAACGATGATTCACAATAAAAGAAAAGCTTTCATATTTTAATGAAGGCTTTTTTACAAATTCAAACAAAGTAGGTGATTAAATGTTTTATTCTAATTTCTATACGCCTTTTAACTATACTTTCTACCCTTATTTCATGCCTTCCTTTGGACGTCCTACTGGATATGTACTGAATTCTAGTGGTGAAGTTGACAGTTGGTGGGGGAATTATCCATTGGGGTATCCTGCCAAGGCTCCGAAACTTGGGGGTGGAGGACAGTCGCCTATTTCGGGACCTGCCATACCTTTCAGTTTCAGGGGGTATTATTGAAGTAATAAGCATAAGGATACTGATTCATCAGTGTCCTTTTTTATTAAAAACAGGTGATTTGTCATTCTTTGTCGAACTAGTAGATGAAGAGGTGATACACATATGCTTAAATTTAAAGTTGTTTTTGAATTTATAAATGGCAGGACAAAGG
>NZ_JBFULJ010001140.1:0-1018 GCF_056400385.1 Priestia sp. P5_B4 | reverse complement strand
GTGACCCTGCTACAAAAAGTATGGGAGCTTGAACGAGCAGAAAAGCTTGCCAACCAATACCCCAACATAAAAGTGCATACACTGCAACAATTGAGAAATTGGTTAAATATGTGTTCAAACGTTCCTTTCGTTTCGCGTCTTTTCGATTCAATCGGTTAGAAACGAAGAAAAGATAAATGGGACCTAATCCAAACATAACAAGTGGATTGCGGTACACTCGGTAAGCTAACCGACCCCAGTAGGAAGCTGCAAYATACTCATCAACTGTCATGACCCACACATCACCAGTTCCTCGTTTATCTAAGTTGCTGCTCGTRGCATGATGAATCGAGTGGCTTCGTTTCCACTGTTCATACGGAAACATGGTGATAACCCCACTRATTGTACCAAGGATATTATTCGCTTTTCGGCTTTTGAAAAATGATTGATGACAACAATCATGGAAAATAATGAAGGTTCGGACGACGAACCCGGCTGTAACAATAGCTATTGGCAGTGTTAGCCAATAAGAAACRGACAAACTTTTATAAGCTAGAAACCAAAGTAGTAAAAACGGAAGAAAGGTGTTTATTAATTGCTTTATACTCGATTTCGTATTGGATTTTTCAAAAGGTGCTACATTTTTTCTTAATTCAGTCGTTTTTTGTTTGCTCATGTGTTCCTCCTTACATCTTTCTTTACATTGATTAGTATWCAACTCTTCTTTAYATTTATAGTAGAACATAGTAGCTGGTAATAAAAGATATAAACGTCAAGTARYTAGTATGACAAYTGTCATACATGTGTGAATGTATTTTCTTAATAAAAGGAAAAGGGTATGAAAAAATTCAGTTTCATTAAAGCATTATTTCAGTCCTAGCTATTTAAAAGCACTCATCAGTGTGTACCTTTCTAACAGGTTTTGTGCCACTATTTTTAAAATATAATGCGAACAAGTAACTACTTCTACTATAATGTCTAGGATTGGAGGTAGCTTTTCAGAGCTATGAAGTTTCAACTGTCGTGCACTTTGTTATAA
>NZ_JBFULJ010001139.1:0-1019 GCF_056400385.1 Priestia sp. P5_B4 | reverse complement strand
GTGGAAGATCCATTCGGCTGGGCAGTGGAAGTAGAATAAATTTCGGCAATCGAATATCTTTTTACGTTAAAGAAGCGGGACAGCTCCCGCTTCTTTTTTTGTTTGTTGCCGAATAGTCCAAAAGAAACAAGTTATTTTTTGAATATTTAGAACTATTTATATACTTTTATTGTAAAATAAAATATAATTATCCTTATAAAAGCAATACTTTGTCTTTATTGAAATTTACAGCATTACTTATTAGTTATAAGGGGGAGAACAAGATGCTTTTTTTATCACATGATGAAAAAATTAAACAGCTGGCTTCACACTTAACTGAACGACTCAAAAGAGAATTAAACCAAGAAACCTCAGATGAACAAATGCACGTGCTCATCGGCTATTTGTTTGCTTCTCATTTAATCGAGCACCATCCTACAGGTTATTACGTAAGGTCTCAATACCCTGAGCAGCTAAAAGATTTATATGAAACTTTACACGTCCATCAATAAATAATCTCTTCCTCTTTTGTCCTATATCGTGTAGAATTTTAGAAAATATATGATTTTCTAGTTGATGGCAGAGCTAGGATATAGCGTGGTATGGCATTTACCTTTAAATGATTAAGTAATGGTTTTAGAGGTGAATAATGTTAGCGCAGATCAAAGAAATGAGTTTAGATAAAAATCGTCGTAATCCACATTACCGCGTATTGTTGCAGTGTCCAGACGGGAGTGAACTATTCATTCACTTTAATTATACATACCGATCAAAAACATATTGGTCAAGAGATGTATATTACAACAATGTTCATAAAAAATCTCAGCTTGCTTGGTATACTCAAAGCGTAGAGGAAATGACTGCTCAGCAGTTTCTTGAAGAGCTAGGAGCTAAAGTAAATGAACATTTCAACTTTACACTGCGACGATAATCCAAAAAAGCGCCCTTTAACAAGGGGGCTTTTTTGGGTTATTTTATATAAACAAGGGCAAAATAATACATATTCTCTTTAATAATAGTCACTGCTTCCTTACTTTTTC
>NZ_JBFULJ010001138.1:0-1019 GCF_056400385.1 Priestia sp. P5_B4 | reverse complement strand
GGCATAACGGCACTTTCGACCACTCCTAAAGCAAACCGAATAACAAACAAAAATCCGACGTGGCTTACCATACCCGTAGCTGTAGCAAGTGCTCCCCATAAAATCAGAGACCAAAAAATCAGCTTTTTGGCGCTTTTATTTTCAGCATAGTGAGCGCCTGGAATTTGGAAAAAGAAATAACCTAAGAAAAAGAGCGACCCTAATAAAGACGAAATACCTGGCGTAATATGAAGATCTTCTGCCAGTCCTGCCGCTGCTCCAAACCCATAGTTTGCACGGTCTAAATATGCAAGGCTATACGTAATAAATACGATAGGAATTAATCGAAGCCATCTTTTTTTTGCTAGCTGCTGTTTCATTATCACTTCACTCCTTGTTTTTGGGATTCCATATATCTTTGCAACTGCTGTTCAGTTGGATATCCGTCGTTATCTCCAGGGCTTTGTACAGCTAATGACCCAATAGCATTTGCTCTCCTTACAGACTGAGTAAGAGAATCATTTTGAAGAAGTCCGCTTAACAGTCCTACTGCAAAACCGTCTCCTGCTCCGACTGTATCCACTATTTGTTTCACTTTTATTCCTTCAACCATCCCTTGCTCTTTAGCCGTCTTAAAAAAGGCTCCTTGTTCACCTAGTTTAATAACGACAAGCTCTACGCCTGCATCTAAATAGTAAGAAGCAATGTCTTCTGGGTTTTCGTAGCCRGTTAAGATTTTTCCTTCTTCAATACCCGGCAGAACGTAGTTTGCTTGTTTAGCAGCTTCATTGATTGTAACAACCATTTCTTCTTTCGATGCCCAAAGAGTGGGTCTAAGGTTTGGATCAAAGGAAACTGTTCTTCCAGCTGCTTTCATCGATGTAAGTGCATGTAGAGCAAAATCGCGCATACTTGCTGACACAGCAAGCGGTATGCCTGTCATATGCATATGTTTTGCCGCTAAAAAATAGTTTTGATTAAAATCGCTGGAGTGCAAGTGACTGGCTGCTGAATTTTTTCGGAAGTAACAAACTTCCGGG
>NZ_JBFULJ010001137.1:0-1020 GCF_056400385.1 Priestia sp. P5_B4 | reverse complement strand
CTAATGAGAATGCGTTTGGAAGAAAAAAGTTCGGACTGCCTAACCGTCCAGTAGCAGCAGAACTTGTGAAAAAATCTAAAGGCGATATTAAAGTTCGCTGGTATCATACGGGAAAAGAGCAGTATCATCCCAAAACTTTATTTATTCGAAACAAAAAAAATGCAACTATTATTGCAGGAGCCGCAAATTTCACAAAACGAAATTTAGATGACTTGAATTTAGAAACGGATATTAAAGTATCAGGACCTTCTAACAAAAAGGTTATGACCGAACTAAACGCTTATTTTGACCGTTTATGGACAAATAAAGACTACACATATACACTTCCTTATAAAAAGTATGAAAATAAAATGACGCGGCTGGAAACACTGATATATCGCATTCAAAATGTGCTTAGTCTTACAACATATTGAGTTACAACCAAACTAGTAGGAGTATATTCTCCTTATATGGTAAGATAAAATAGGAACAGTGCAAGAGGAGGTAGAATCATGCTAGTGTCGAAGAAAGAAATCGAAGTGCGCTATGCAGAAACCGATCAGATGGGCGTTGTGTATCATGCTAACTATTTAGTATGGATGGAAATAGGTCGAACACAGTTTATTAGTGATTTAGGTTTTAGCTATGCACAAATGGAAAGAGACGGTGTGCTGTCGCCAGTTATTGATATACAGGCTTCATATAAAAAGCCGCTTCATTATGGCGAGACAGCTGTAGTACATACTTGGGTTGAGAACTATGACGGTCTACGCGTTGTGTACGGCTACGAAATTTTTAATTCAAATGAAGAACTTGCGTTAACAGGAACATCGTCACACGTATGTGTGAAAAAAGAAAACTTTAAGCCTATTTCGATTCGCCGTAATTATCCGGAATGGCATAAAGCCTATGAAGATGCCAAAAAGCAGGGTTAAGCGCAAGAATAAAAAGCATCGATAAATCGATGCTTTTTTTCTTACGCTTCGTAATGAAAGTCAGGTTCTTTTGTTTCTTCATTATAATTTACGGTCAAATCATGAC
>NZ_JBFULJ010001136.1:0-1023 GCF_056400385.1 Priestia sp. P5_B4 | reverse complement strand
GAGTAAAAAAGGCGTACACTTACTAGGAAAATAGATCATGTTCGGAAACGTCTACATAAAAACATTTTTGGATATGATGAAAAAAGAAAAAAGAGATAGGGAGTCATAAATATGAAAAAAATAATAGGTTTACTTTTAGCATGCTTTCTAGCTGTTCCGACAGTTAGTTTTGCTCATACACATGTGCAAACAACCGTGCCGGAAAATGGTGCAACTGTTACAGCTCCTCTAAAAGAAATTAAATTAACCTTTGAAACACACATCGAGAAAATCAGTACTGTAACTGTTACAAAAGATGGACAAAAAATTTCACTTGCATCGCAAAAAGTAGAGGGTCATGATTTAATAGCTTCTCTCGATCAGCCTCTTGAAAACGGATCTTACACAGTGGACTGGGAAATTGTAGGGGAAGATGGTCATGTAATGAAAGATTCGATTGCTTTTAAAGTAGATGTGAAAGATGAAGCGAAAGAAGAGAATACTCAAGCAGCCGGAAAAGATAGTGAAAAAAAGCAAGACGCCACGCAATCCGAACAGCACAAAAAAAGTGCAGTAGCAAATGATGAAAAAACAGAGAACAATGATTCTTCATCGTTTTTTGTTATCATGATTATTGCTATTGTAGTGGTGGTTGGAGCATTACTCTTAATCTTCAGAAAGAAAAAGGCTTAAAAAGATKAGTATTTTGTTGCCTGTTTTTGAGTGGTTCACATACGTAGGTCTTTCCTTATTATTAGGATTTGCAGTACTGCAATATGTACCGCTTACAAAAAAGCCAACAATTTTATTATCAAAGCGATGGCTACTTGCAAGTGCAGCGGCTGTCGCTATTTTTTCGGTTGGAAATTCGCTTGAGATTATTTTATCTTTTTCAAAAATAAGAGGGTTAGGTGAAACAGTTCGTCTTGTATTATTGGAAACAAGAACGGGACACGCCTGGATCTTTGTTGTGCTAATTGCTATTTTATGTATGGTTGCTGTTTCAATAGAGAGCCACCCTCATATGTATACATTACTGACTGT
>NZ_JBFULJ010001135.1:0-1024 GCF_056400385.1 Priestia sp. P5_B4 | reverse complement strand
ATTCATTATCTTAATCAGTCCTATACGTTTACAAACATTCAATCTATTATTTCTGTCCCCATTTGTATGGAAGAACAAACGGTATGCGTACTCATTATTTATCAAAACGGTACAACCCCTCTTTTAAATGAAGAGGATAAAGAATTGTTAGAAAGCTTTTCCGATCAAGTATCGATTGCTCTCTTAAACTCAGCGCTTTTTGAAGATGTAAAAAAACAAAATGAACTTTTAATACGCCGCGATCAAATTCATCGTACCTTCATGAATGTTTCACTTCAAAGTAAAGGAATTGAACCGATACTTACCGAATTGCATCGAATGGTTACATCTCCTGTCACCATTGTAGATTTTGTTGATAATAAGACCTATGGCTTTTTAAAATTCTTTGATATAGACACAAAAACAGCTGAATTTCACACGTATTTTCTTTTACATACAAAGCCTTGTTTTTATACTATTGAGGCAAACAATGAGGCACACAGTGTGTACATTCACCCCATACACGGCATTGACACGCTCTTAGGGTTACTTATTATGCAGGCAAATCTAGGAAATCTTTCCTCTCTAGATCAAGTGGCACTCGAACAAAGCAGCTCTGTTATTGCATTAGAAATGCTGAAAAAACAAACGTTAGTTGATTTATTTTACAAGCGAACACATGAATTATTTAGTGAATACTTATCGTGTTATGACACCACTTTGCTGTATCAAAAAGCGGCTGAGTTAAACATTGATACAAAAAAGCATATTCTGGTCGCTCTCATTACCATTCGTTCACAAGCGGACCTGCAGCTCTTAAACTTACACCTTCATCGCCTTGTATCTGACATCAAATCGGTTTTCAGCTCAAAAGCACCGGTCGTATACGGATTCGACACCAAAGTAACCATTGTATTTACGCTTGACCCTTATGAAAAACATCATGCTATTATCAAACAATTAGAAGATTTACTCTCAAAATGGCGTTACTACAATGAATGTCGTGTAAAAACAGGGATTGGAAATCGGTATTCTCACTTTACTC
>NZ_JBFULJ010001134.1:0-1026 GCF_056400385.1 Priestia sp. P5_B4 | reverse complement strand
ATATCAAGAGGCAAAAACGTGGAAAAATAAATTAGAAGATTTATCCGATCAGCCGTGGATTGATGACGCGTATGAAAACACACTTACACCAATGACGATGGACGGCAAAGTATATGGGCAGCCGATCAGTCTTGAAGGCTACGGATTTACATATAACAAAAAACTGTTCAAAAAAGCAGGCATCAAAGAACTTCCAAAAACATATTCAGAATTAGAAGCAGCGGCTAAAAAGCTAAAAGCTGCCGGTATTACGCCATTTTCTATCGGCTACGGCGAGTGGTGGGTGCTTGGAAACCACGGCTTAAATATTCCATTTGCTAGTCAAAAAGATCCGGATGCATTTATTAAAGGGCTAAATGACGGCAGTACGAAAATCGCAGGTAACGAGCAGTTCAAACAGTATGTAAAGCTGCTTGATTTAACGGTAAAATACGGAAACAAAAATCCGTTAACGACGGACTACAACACGCAAGTAACGAAGTTTGCGAACGGTGAAGCAGCGATGATTCAGCAAGGAAACTGGATTCAGCCAATGCTTAATAAAATTACGCCGAACATGGACGTAGGCATTTTACCTATGCCGTTAAGCGATGATGCAGCTGTAGCTGACAAGCTTGCAATCGACGTTCCAAGCAACTGGGTTGTTCACAAGCAAGCGCCAGCGGCAGATAAAAAAGCAGCCAAAGATTTCTTAAACTGGATGGTTACATCTAAAGAAGGTCAAAAAGCGTTAGTAGAAGACTTTAAGTACATTCCAGCCTTTAAGTCAATCGAAGCAAAAGACATCGGTCCTTTAGGCGAAGAACTTCTTAAATATTCTAAGGATCAAAAAACGATTCCTTGGGAATGGACAAAATTCCCTGAAGGCGTAACGCAAAAATTTGGAGCGGATGTACAAGAATACATCGGCGGCCAAACATCTGAAGATGAGCTGTTAAAATCATTAGATAAAAGATGGGCTGAGTTGAAGTAATGAAAAAGACAACCTTGGGGTTGTCTTTTTTGTAAGTGCATAAACTGGCAATA
>NZ_JBFULJ010001133.1:0-1027 GCF_056400385.1 Priestia sp. P5_B4 | reverse complement strand
CTCTAATATAGATAACTGTAAAGCTCCCCCACTCGCGTATAGTTTGAAATTTCCTACGCTATAAAAATTCATACTGACTTCATGAAAGCTATGAGCACCTTTAGTTTTTAAAAGAAAGACTATATGTAAATTAGTTTTGTTCTCTTCATCAAACAATAAACTGTTTCTATACTCTGTGAAGTACCTTGCTTCTATAATATATTTCATATCTAAAAAAGAAAAATCTGGTGAAAGACTAGTTAGCAAATGAAAGTTTTTTATTTTTAACATTTTAATAATCCCTTCTTCAATATAACTTTTCTATAGGTTCCATATATAATAAGTTATTTGTGTTGCCATGATGGATTTCTCAATAGCTACTCTTTAATTCGCATGATTGGATCTTGATCATGAAATCCCACACATAAGGGAACATTGACTTTTATGTTTTCTACAGCTTTCGCAAAAGCTACAAGCGTTCTTACAATTAAAAGTAGTGTTATAGCCTTTGCTTTTTCTGTAGCATCAAATCCATTCTCTTGATAAATCTGAGCAAACTCTTTGTTACTAGGCCCTTCAATTTCCTCTATCCAATCACTGGCCCAGTCATCATCTTCTTCAAAGAGACTACTATATCCATCGCAAATAAAAAATGTACTTTCCCAATCATTATCCATATCATATTCAAAATAAATGGCTTTTGCAGACTGTTCATTTACTATACGCATAGCTTCTGGAAGGCTACTCTTTACTTGCGTTTGAAAAGTATCTAAATTTATATTATGAATCCGATCTATTTCATTACCTTCCACTTGAGTAGAGCATAATTCATAATACTTAGCTTCCATTTCTTCGTATGATTTCTCAAACAATTCTGCTTGTAGTTCATCTAAGCAATCAAAGATATTCATTAAGTTTCTTCCTTTCCATAAATACCGTCTAAATAATAAAACCTAATGATTGATACTTACTATCCAGGTAATTTTCTACGTTTTTTTTGGGGTGTATATATAGAATCTGAGTTTGAAGGCAGTGCCTGTACTAACGC
>NZ_JBFULJ010001132.1:0-1027 GCF_056400385.1 Priestia sp. P5_B4 | reverse complement strand
GTGGAGTTCTGCGCGGTCTTCTATTTTGGGTCTTCTTATTTCAATATGATGCAATGTTCATTCCTCCTTGTTATTTCACGGCAGAATATGAAGCTTTACCATTATTATTTATTATTTATCAATCTATGTTGATAATCCTTTTCTCTTTCTACTGTTTTTCCAATAAAAAAGCACGAGAACTTTGAGTTCTCGTACTTTTTTATAATATGGATTCTGCTTTTCTATTGGGAACTGTTAATACTGATTCACAAAGCTCTGGATTTTACATACGAATTCAGAGAGATTCTCTTTTATCTCTTTATCCTCTGTTTTCTCTACTTGCTCCTGTATGGCATCAATCATTAAACGTGCTCTTTTAGGATCTATAGAGGCCGGTTGGCTGCTGTTGTTTGATAGACTTTTCAAAATTTGATTAGTCATTTTGTTTTTATCGTGAATATAAAATAATATTTGAGGAACTTGATTAATTAACAAATTTACGTATCTGCGAAACTCCTCTATCTCATATAATTCTCTTGAATTACCTTTAAAGCCATCAACGGAAAGCATAAGACTCTGGTAGCCTTTATCACTGCGTTGATTAAGTGCTTTAATCACTTTCAAAAACCGATCGAACTTTAGATAACGTATTTCGTCTTTCCTTAATTCTAAAAATTCAATTTCTCCTTTTTCCAAAAAGGGATCTTTGATAAGACTATTGTCATTCATATACATTCTCTCCCTACTAATTTATTAGTTGCAGAGCTTGTTTTGAATTCATTTGTCTATCGTTTTAGTAATTGTTTACCTCTTTTAGGCCCGTTTTAAAACCTTTATTTGTAAAGCGCTTACATAAATGTTCTCAATTGCCTGACGTGTTGACGGAATTCTGCTTATTATCTGCTAAATGACCAATGAAAAAGAGCTCCTTTACAGAAGCTCTTTTTTAAAAATTATAGGGATGCTGATAACTTTATATCTTATTTGCTTCTTTTAATACCGCTAATAAGTATTCCCATGTCTTAATAGTAGACGGAATGCTCAGGTG
>NZ_JBFULJ010001131.1:0-1028 GCF_056400385.1 Priestia sp. P5_B4 | reverse complement strand
TAACATATGCTTCTTTTCCTTGGAGGTTACTCGGTGAAGGCGGACGTATAAAAAAGACGATGCTTCCTGCTGATACAATTTCTCCATCCGCTTTTAAAATAGCCGTATAGCTATGTGGATTATTTATATTTGCAGTAAAATATTCTTCTGTAGCTTTTCGAAACAGCTCCTCATTCCCGTTTAATTCTCCCAGTTCTTTCATGAGCAACATTCGCAGTTTAACCAAATCCTGAACGTTTTCTAGCGCTGCTTTTTCAACCATGACTTCCCCTCTTTTCGTCTCTTTTACACAAAAAAACTCTCATCCTTCGAGAGCCTCATTTAAGCAAGAAAAACAGCTCCGTATACGAGTGCTCCGACAATAACGAACGCTGGATGCACGCGCAATTTTTCCAATAATAGAAAACTGGCTGCTACTAAAAATAAAGTTTGCCATATACCTGAATCACCGTATGAATTCATAAAAAATTCATATGCCATCAAGCCAAGTAAAATGGCGATAACGGGACGAATGTAGTTCGTCATTTTCTTAACATTTGGCGAATCTTTATACTTAAATAATATTCGAAGTAAAATAACTAAAAGTAAAACCGATGGAGCAATCGTTGCAAAAAGAGCAACCACCGAGCCTAAAATCCCTGCCTGCTGATATCCGATAAATCCCGCCATTTTTGTTGCAATCGGACCAGGCAGCGCATTTCCAATTGCCAGCATTTCACTAAACTCTTTGACCGTAAGCCAATGATAGTGATCCACGACTTCTTTTTGAATAAGCGGAATCGACGCAGGTCCGCCTCCATAGCCTAAAATATTTGAAACAARAAACGCCATAAATAGCTGAATATAAATCATACCGATTCCCTCTTTTGCTTGTGTTCAGCACTTTCACCTTTTTTTCCTTTTCGTTTTAGCGGAATCCAAGCTGCTGCCATAAGAACAATAATAATGACCGCTGGATGGATATGGGCAAATTCCATTAGCCCTAAACTAATAATCAGTAAGATAATAGCTGGTGTCCACCCTAGACC
>NZ_JBFULJ010001130.1:0-1028 GCF_056400385.1 Priestia sp. P5_B4 | reverse complement strand
GCGTTGTAATCACGATAGCTAAACAAATAGCGGCTATGATGACGCTGTAAATGTTAATCGTTGCAATTTTTCGTAGGATTTCAATCATATTTAAATGAAATTCCTCATGTTTTGCAATTCCTTTTAATCCTAGAAAATTAGCGACCTGACCTGAGAAGATAATAATCGCAATTCCTGCTGTAAATCCAATCGTTACAGGGCGCGGAATAAACTTTATAAATTTCCCTAGCTTAAATATTCCGAGAAGCGTAATCATAATTCCAGCCATAAAGCCGGCAATAATGAGGTTCTCATAACCATACTGCATGACAACTCCAAGCAGCACTGGAACAAATGCACCTGTTGGACCAGCAATTTGAAATTTCGATCCGCCTAATATTGAAACCATAATCCCTGCGATAATGGTTGTATAAATCCCGTATTCAGGTCTTACACCAGAAGCGATGGCAAAGGCCATTGCTAAAGGAATAGCAACGACCCCAACAACCAAACCGGCGATAATGTCTTTTTGTAAATGCCCTGCTGAATAGCCTTGAAATCGGTTATCTTTTAGCATTCGATAAAATCCTCCTTCATGAGCTTACGGTTTCAGCTCGGTCTTGGGAATAGCCGTTGACAACGACGTCAAGTTTTCCTGTTGAAGGATGAATAACCATTCCAGAAACAAGCACGTCTTTCGGTAATAAAGGGTGATTTCGAATCATATCCACACTGTTTTCGACACTATCTTCTACACATTCAAACCCAGTCAGCCATGATTCTAAATCAATACCGGCATATTTTAGATTACGAATCTGTTCCGTGCTGATCCCTCTTTGTTCAGCAGAGGCTAAAATAGCTTCAGCTTTCATGCCCGTCATTCCACATTCATGATGACCGATGACACATACTTCATCAGCTTGCAAAGCGTAGACGGCAACTAATATACTTCTCATGACGCTGCCAAAGGGATGGGAGATAACAGCTCCGGCATTTTTCACTATTTTTGCATCTCCATTTTTTAGCCCCATGGCTTTAGGAAGTAATTC
>NZ_JBFULJ010001129.1:0-1030 GCF_056400385.1 Priestia sp. P5_B4 | reverse complement strand
CTTTGGAGCAGCTGGCTTTTCCTCAGCTGGCTGTGAACCGTTTAGTTGTTTTAAAATCCATGTTGCTTTGCGTGCGATGATTGAACGCACATTGTTTTCATTAAGACCTCTTGGGATAATAACTTTTACCCCTTCTTTGTCACAAATTTGCACCGTGATATCGGTTCTATTTGGAACGACTTCAATTTTGTAGTCAATTGTTTGATTGCCTGTTTGATACGTATACATAAAATTTTTCGTACTCCTTTCTACAAATCTTCATTTTATAAGCAAAGGTAGAGTTTGGTCAAATGAAAGAATAATCAGACRGTTATCAACTGCTGTTGCAGCGCCTTGCAGAATGAAATGTATTCCAATATTTAGTGGAAAAGCGCCAATAATAATTGTTTCAATTCTTCTTTAGTTTTTACAAAAAAATATAAAAATATGCCGATACTACTAATATAGATTAGACATTCTATGTCTTTAGATTGTATAGGGGATGAAAAAATGAAAAAAGCTTTTCAAAGTTTACGCATGAAAATGCTATGTATGATTGCAGCCATGATGGCCATAACATCTACTGTAATTGAAGTAACAAATTATTATCTTATTGTGAAACAAGAGCAAGCAGCTTCGATTACGCTAGTGATTACATTTCTGTTTGTTTCTTTTACAACTACCGTGTTCTATTTTATCATACGTCGCTACATAATTGCGGTTGAAAATTTGTCAAAAACAATGAAAGGGATTTCAAACGGTGATTTATCTGTAGATCTTGCTCCTTTGAAAGGGAAAAATGAGATTAGTACACTCATATCTTCATTTAATGAAATGATGATTCACATGAGAATGCTGCGTCAGAAAATAAGTAAAACAAAGAGCACAGTCAGTCATTCCTCAGAGCAACTGTTTGCAAGCATGGAGGAAACAAAAAAAGCTGTGACAGAAGTTACGATGTCGATTCAAGAAATTGCTGCGGGTTCTGATAAGCAGTTGCTAAATGTGGTTGAAACCGAGCAAGCTATGGTGGATATGGCCAAGCTCCTTC
>NZ_JBFULJ010001128.1:0-1032 GCF_056400385.1 Priestia sp. P5_B4 | reverse complement strand
GCCCTCTAACCAACTGCTAGAAGGAACGAAACACATGAAAGCTGCCTTCACAATAAAAAAAGCCGAACGAATTGGATTCTCAATCAAAAATCCAACTCGTTCGGACAAGCCACTTTTTATCACTACATCTTAGTAATTAAAATCTTCGTCTCCGTGTCTTCTGCGGAATCTTTTATGAAAACACGAATCACATATGGCGTGATCATGATTCCAAGGAAGGTCTTTAGAACACGTACTGCATGTTCTTTTAAATTTTTTCATATCTTTTCTTAATACGTTATGGATTTTATCTGTAAGCTCTTCTCGGACACGCTCCCAGTAAATAGCCTCTGGCCTTCTGTCCATTCGATATAAAAATAAAAGATGCAGGCCAATCGCCTTATAAGATAGCTCTAATYTTTCCAGTGAGCCTTCTATCATCCGTGGTTCAGGTAACTCTTCCCTGTTAACAATCGAATTCATGCTGGCAACCCACTGCTTTTTCAAAGAGCTTTCTTTTGATGAAAAAGGCAGCTGCAAGTAGCCGTATAAATCAACAATGGGCATTTTCGCTTCAATCAGCGTGTCTTTCACTTCCTCATAAAGCTCACGTTCTTGTGCCAAATTTGATTTTTGTGTACCTTTTGGATTTTGAAATTTAGCCCACATGTCAAAAAACGTTCCGAGGTCATGATGATATTCTTTAAATCTTCTTAGCATATCTGAAGTAGGAGCAATTGAAAATTTGCTGATTTGCTCGTCTGTTGAAAATAACAGTTCTCTCATTTGCTTTGCATCTTTAGCGAATGCAACTTCTCCAACATTGTAGAGGCCCTTCCTTCCAGCACGGCCTGCAATCTGCTTTAACTCTTGAGAAGTCAGCAATCTCCTCTTTTGCCCGTCAAATTTCATGTTTTCTAAAAGGACAATTCGTCTAATTGGAAGATTTAATCCCATTCCAATCGCATCTGTAGACACAATGACATTTGTTTCTCTATTAATGAACTGCTCAATTTGTTTTCTTCTCGTTTCAGGCGGCATACTTCCATAAAT
>NZ_JBFULJ010001127.1:0-1032 GCF_056400385.1 Priestia sp. P5_B4 | reverse complement strand
CTGTAATAGTTCCAATACCTATTGGAGCTAGCTCCGTTTGAGTAATATATTCCTCTTGTTCTTTTTCGGGTAAATGCGCCAAGATAATGCGTGAACAAGCTCCTGCATAAAGAGGTGAACGCCTTCCAATTGATGTATAGAGACGCACTGGATGAAGCGTATCTACTTTTTCAATATACATAGCTTCATTCCCATCTCGTACAATTAAATTAACCGCTTCTTCTACTTCGTCTCGGAGCGTTTCCATTACAGGCTTTGCGATATTTCTAATATCTAAGCGATTAGCCACCAGCTGACCAAATTGCAAGAATAAAAGTCCTAGCGAATAGTATCCTTGCGCATCTTTTGTTAAAAATCCCATCTCTTCAAGCGAACCAACCATCCGGTGCAAAGAAGTTTTCGGAACGCCTGAATATTCCATCATTTCTGTGAAGGTCAGCTTAGGGTGCTTGATAAAAAGCGTGAGAATCTGCATGGATTTAACAACCGTTTTATTGTTAGCTTGCATAAAACCTTCTCCCTTATTTGTGCGAATACATGTATTTGATAGACGTATAGCTTACTAGCTAATCATATGTTCTTTTTATTATACATGAAGAAAAAAAGGAAAGCACTCCCTTATAAGAGCACTTTCCTTTCTTACACCATCTCTAGTTCTTTAATTGAAATAGGATTACTTTCTAGAAATTTGGTTGTAAAATCCCCTTCCTTAAAAGAAGGATGGTTCAGTAATTCTAAATGAAAAGGAATGGTTGTATGAATACCTATAATGATAAATTCTTCGAGCGCGCGTTTCATTCGTTGAATCGCTTCATTTCGATCTTTCCCCGTTACAATTAATTTCGCGACCATGGAATCATAAAATGGGGAAATTTCATAGCCTGGGTAAACGGCGCTGTCTACACGCACTCCGTAGCCGCCAGGAGGTAAATACATCTCGACTTTCCCAGGAGAAGGCATAAAGTTTTTAGCCGGATTTTCTGCATTGATCCGACATTCAATTGCCCATCCCTTCAACTGAATGTCCTGCTG
>NZ_JBFULJ010001126.1:0-1039 GCF_056400385.1 Priestia sp. P5_B4 | reverse complement strand
AATAACATCCGCTATTTAAATCGAAAGTGGCTCCTGTATAATGTTTTGCTTGAGGGCTCAGTAAAAAAAGAACCGTATCTGCCACGTCTTGAGGCGTAACAAAGCTCGGAATCAGCTGATGAGCAATGTATTCATTTTTGCGCCATTCTGGAATATTTTTCATCATATCGGTATTTACCATTGTAGGTGCTATGGCATTCACCCGGATATAAGGAGAAAAATTCATCGCACAGCTCTTGGTTAATCCTAGTATTGCTGCTTTAGACATTCCATATATAGCATCGGAGCTTCCTTCCATTCCTGACACGGAGGATATATTAATAATCGCTCCTTCCGTTTCTTTTTTCATTAATAATTCGCCAAAGTACTTGGAAAAATAAACATATCCTTTAATATTAATGTCCATCACAAAATCTATTTCGTTTTCTTCATAGTCCAATAAATTTTTTCCTAAATATACGCCCGCATTATTGACTAACCCATACAAATTTTTATCTTTTATTTGGTAAAAAAGATCTTTTACATCGTTTCCTTTTTTAACATCTACTACGTGTGTTTCAATATGGCCCTTTGTATCTTCAGCTAGCTGTTTCAAAGCTCCATCGTTAATATCACAAGCAATAACTGAATAGCCCTTCGACACACACTCTTTTACAATTTCTTTGCCAATTCCAGAACCTGCACCCGTAACCATTATCCATTTTTCTTTCATCTCGACACCTCTTATTTACTTCTGTTAGAAATACTTGTTATGTAAATATTCAAACATTTATTATACCATTATTTTCTATATAGGCATCCCTTTCTTGCGTTCTTTTTTAGCTTGCCTGACAAAGCGCGTATAGTTTTTTACGGGAGTGATAACGATAAGACAGTACATTATTTCAAACAAGAAAGAGATGATAAGACGTGGCAAAAGTACTTTATATTACAGCTCATCCTCACGATGAGTCTCAATCATTCAGTATGGCAACTGGAAAAGCATTTATCGATGCTTACAAAGAGCACAATTCAAGTGACGAAGTTGTACATATTGACC
>NZ_JBFULJ010001125.1:0-1040 GCF_056400385.1 Priestia sp. P5_B4 | reverse complement strand
CCCTTGGAAGGGTGTTTTTTGTTTAAGAATCTGAGCTTGTTGCTCTGTCTGCATATGGATAGATAGGATCTTTTAAGTGAAATTCGTAAGTTACTCCATCTACAAGTCCTACCGTTTTATTGCTATCATAAAGGTCCAGCATAAAAGCAGCCATTTCTTTTGACGTATGAAACTTAGGTACTCGTCCTTCGTATTCAAAATCACTCATATCCATCGAACGCTGTGCAAATTCTGTTTCAGTAGCCGCCGGAGCTAGAACTTTAGCCTGCATTTTTGCTCCTCTTCCTTTTAATTCTTGAGAAAGACCTTCTGTAAATGCACTTACGTAGAATTTTGTTGCGCAATAAGTTACCGCATCAGCCACAATGGTGTAGCCGCCTCCAGAAGAGACATTAATAAGCTGTGTACCTTCAACGTTTTCATAATCTCTTACAAATAGAGAAGAAAGAATGGTTAAGGCTTCGATATTTAAATGAAGCATTGTTTCAATTTTAGTTAATTTTTGTTCACCGACAGAAGCAAAGTTTCCGAATCCAGCATTGTTAATCCAAGTTTCTAATTCATACTCTTTGAGTGACTCATAAAACGTATGAGCATTTTCTGCCACGGATAAATCAACCGACTGGACAATAACATTTACATCTTGGTTCAGTTCTTCAATTTTTCTTTTTAACTCTTCTAGCTTGTCCTCTCTACGTGCAGCCAATATAAGATTTTTCCCACGTGCTGCAAAAGCTAAAGCTGTTTCATATCCAATTCCCGAACTTGCGCCAGTGATTACTGTATATTTCATGTTGATTCCTCCATTTTCGATGTTTTCCAATTGATTATAATTGTTAAAGTATACTTTAAGTCAAGCGTTCATTCGATTTATTTTTCCCTTTAGACGTCTATTTATAAACATTTGAAGTTGGGTGCTAAACTTTTTTTCTTTTATGCTACACTTGAAACAACAGCCGAAATTTCATTTCATTAAAAGGAGGAATGTATGCGTTCTCTTAATGTGAATAGAAGACCTAGTTTACTTGCCCAAATTACAT
>NZ_JBFULJ010001124.1:0-1041 GCF_056400385.1 Priestia sp. P5_B4 | reverse complement strand
GCAGTAACGATTATTGCTACTGTACTTGGTTTAATCGTTGGACTTTTATCTTCTTATTATAAAATTCTTGATTATATTTTAATGAGAATTTGTGACGGCTTGTTTGCTTTTCCATCTATTTTACTAGCAATTGCTATTATGTCTGCTTTAGGACCTAAAACAAGCAACGTTATTATCGCACTGAGCCTTGTATTTATTCCTTCGATTGCGAGAATTGTTCGTTCAGCTGCGCTTGTTGTAAAAGAAAAAACGTTTATTGAAGCGCTAAAAGCTCAAGGAGCAAGCTCACTTCGAATCATTTGTTTTCATATGGCGCCAAACGTCTTATCGCCTTTAATCGTTCAAGTAACATACGTGTTTGCCGTAACGATTTTAACTGAGGCTTCGCTAAGCTTTTTAGGAGCCGGGATTCCTGCGCCGACACCGAGCTTAGGAAATATGCTGTATGACGGAAAGCTTGCGATTTACAACGCATGGTGGATGACCGTGTTTCCGGGTGTATTCATCATTTTAATTGTACTTGGCCTTAATTTATTTGGTGACGGTCTGCGGGATTGGTTAAATCCGAAAAACGTAATGCTGAAGAAAAGGAGGAAAAAACGTTGAGTAACGCCCTTTTAAAATTAGAAGACTTACAAGTAACTTTTACAACGTATAGCGGAGAAGTAACGGCTGTTGACAATGTATCTCTTCAATTAAATAAAGGAGAAGTATTAGGGATTGTCGGTKAATCAGGGTCTGGAAAAAGCGTAACGTCCGAATCTATTCTTCAGCTATTAGATGAAGACCTAACAAGCTACGATGGCAAGATTTTGTTTGAGGGAAAAAACTTATTAGAGATGTCTTCAAAGCAAATTCAAAAGCTAAGAGGAAACGAAATCTCAATGATTTTCCAAGACCCAATGTCGTCATTAAACCCCGTTATGCCCATTGGAAAACAAATTGCTGAAGTGATTCGTCTGCATCAGAAAGTCTCCAAAAAAGAAGCGCAAAAGAAAGTCGTAGAGCTTTTGAGACTAACAGGCATTCCGTCTCCAGAAC
>NZ_JBFULJ010001123.1:0-1042 GCF_056400385.1 Priestia sp. P5_B4 | reverse complement strand
ATATAATGGAAAATTAGGTTTTATCACAACCAGCTCAGGGCATTTTCTTTTCGCTTCCCAAAGAGGCATTGGCGCATATACTCCACGTTTACGAGCAATATAGTTACAGGTTACAACAATTCCTCTTCGTTCCTTTGGATTGCCAGCAATAGCAAGAGGCTTATCTTTGAGCGTATGATCATGTGCGGTTTCAACAGATGCATAAAAAGCATTGGCATCAATATGAAGAATAACTTTGCCGTTTTTAGGGTACATCATTTTCATACTATCACCTCTTTCTGTATAATTAATCCCCGAAAGAAGAACGTACATTCTTATTTATTATAACTCTTTTTTTCTAAGTTGTGCGTACCTATACTTTATTTTTATTTTGAGCGAACACTGTGTGTCACTCTCTCGTATTCTAATGAAGAAAGGAGGAAGAAAACGTGATTGATCAGCTTATCGGAGCCATTAACCAATTAGGCTACGGATATTTCTTTTTTATCATTTTAGTCGGAGCCAACCTTACTCCTATTCCTGACCCGGTATATATTATGCTTGCGGGCAGTCAGGCTACATCTCCGTCCGTTCAGTATATTCCAGCTTTTATACTTACCTACAGCGGCATGATGATTAGCTTATATCTTAAGTTTTTGATAGCCAGTCTTTTTTCAGCTCAGGCGCTTGCGCTATTAAAACGCCCGCGATGGGAAAAAAATGTGATGAAAGTCGAGCGAACGATTCAAGAATATGGATCTCACGCCATCATTGCAAGCTACTTTTTACCAGGAATGCGACATGTGATGCCTTTTTTTCTCGGAGCAAGCGGAATGAAGCATCGGCATTATATTAAAGTCTCATTTTCTTTCGGTTTTATTTGGACGCTCGCTTTATTTATTTTCGGTTCCTTTTTTAATACGACATCTTCTTATACGGACGTGATTGAGATCACTTTAGCTTTTTGTGCGATCAGTTTGATTATCTATGCCGTCCAAAGAAGAAAAATACGAAAMAAACAGCAGTAGTTTGTGTGAGAAGTTCTTTTTCACAAACTGCTGCT
>NZ_JBFULJ010001122.1:0-1043 GCF_056400385.1 Priestia sp. P5_B4 | reverse complement strand
GTTACCTTGAACAGTCCATTCTTGCTTTTCTACTGCTAGTTTCCCGTCTTTATCTTTTAGATAAGGTCTGTTTAGCATAAACACCTGATCATTCTTTTTTACTGTGTAGCCAAGATAATAGTGATTACCTTCTCCTTCTTCTTCATATACGGAGACGCCTTGAAGGTTATATTTGTTTAAAATGTCATCCATATGATGCGTCAGTTCACTTATAGCCGTTTCTCTTTTTACATATTCCACATTTTATACCCCTTTTCATTTTGATTTATGTTTAGCATTCCCTTGAGCATATTCAATTACACTATCTTTCAAACGTTATCTGAACAAAGCAAATCAATATGATCATCATTGATTGCATAATAAATCAAAAAAGCCACCTCACTATAACACAATAAAAAAACATTGCTAAGTGAAGTAGCTTTTTATTAATTAATGGAATCTATAAAAATAAGAAGACGTGCGAAACTTGATTATAGTTCAGTTAAAATAATCGGTTCACCGTTTGTTACCACAATCGTATGTTCACATTGTGCTACAAGACTATTATCAGGTGTAACAAACGTCCAGCCGTCGTCTCCGCGTTCAATGATATGATCAGCTTTCATAGAGATAAACGGCTCTACAGCAATAACAAGGCCTTTTTTCAAAAGTGCTTTATCCATTGGATCATAATAGTTTAAAATATGGTTAGGAGCGTCATGCAAGCTGCGGCCCACACCGTGACCCGTCAAGTTTTCAATAACAGCATATCCGTTTTGATGTGCAAAGTTAGAGACAGCACGACCAATTTGGTTTTGTTTTGAACCGGCTTTTACTTTTTTCATGGCTGCCCAAAATGCATCTACTGCAGCTTGGCACAGCTTTTCTTTTTCTTCGTCTTGCCCAATAACAAATGAAATACCGGTATCTGAATAATAGCCGTCAAGTACGGCAGATACATCCACATTTACTAAATCGCCATCTTTTAATACTCGATCTCCCGGAATACCGTGAGCCACTTCTTCGTTTACACTAATGCACGTTACACCTKGGAAATTATATTC
>NZ_JBFULJ010001121.1:0-1045 GCF_056400385.1 Priestia sp. P5_B4 | reverse complement strand
AAATCCGCCTCCGATATAAAGACCGTCAGCATCTTGTGGAACCACTTCTCCTTTTAAAGGCGAAAATTCTACAAGCTCTGCTCCGTAAGCTTTTAACAATTCGAAATTTTCTTCATAATAAAAGTTAAAAGCGGCATCTCTCGCTACAGCAATTTTCACTTGAGGTACGGACGGCTTTGTAAAGATAGGATCATTAATTTCTATTTTAGGAGCTAAAGCCAGTTCATATACTTTTTCGATATCAATTGTATCATGAACAAGCTTTCCTAACTGTTCAAAAAACGGCGTTAACTCTCCTCGTTCAATCGACGGAATGAGCCCGAGGTGACGTTCAGGAATCGTAAGATCCTCGTTTCTTTTCAAGTAGCCTACTACAGGGATATGACATTCCTGCTCAATCGCTGCCTTAACAAGTTTATAATGTCCTTCACTTCCAACCCGGTTAGCAATTACACCAACGATGTTAGCTTCCGGTAAAAATTGCTGAAACCCTTTTACAATCGCCGCTGCACTTCTAGCCATACTAGCACAATTGACAACTAAAAGGACAGGGCTATTGGTGATTAAGCTGATTTCTGCTGTTGTTCCTTCGTTCGTTAACGGGTTTTTCCCATCGAAAAATCCCATAACTCCTTCCATGATGGAAATATCAGCATCTTCACTAGCACGAGCGACAATTTCTCTAACCATATCGTGTTCAAGCATCCAGCTGTCTATATTTCGAGACGTTCGTTCTGTAACAGCCGTATGATACGTTGGATCAATATAATCGGGTCCGCATTTAAACCCTTGAACTCTGTAACCAGCTTGTCTTAATGCTGCCATCAGCCCGATTGTAAGTGTTGTTTTCCCTACGCCACTTCCAGTACCGGCAATGACGAGTCTTCTGTTTGACATGTTGTTCTCTCCTTTAGTCATAGGGAATAAGCGCCACTGAAATGGTGACATTCCCTGACTTTTTCTTCACAAGTTCAAGCTTATCAGCACCGCTGTATAACATAGCAGCAGGTTCACTCACGCCATATGCACCTGTATATTTAAAGAC
>NZ_JBFULJ010001120.1:0-1046 GCF_056400385.1 Priestia sp. P5_B4 | reverse complement strand
GAACAGGTGATACGTTATGCTGAAAAAAGAATACGTTCTTTCTTACATCCTCTTTCCCTTAAACATACGCTAAAATTTGTCTATCAATCTGAAATACTACAAACCATTCTATTCAAATTAAAACCAACTTTTGAGCAGCAGCATGTATTGCGCTGTATTTCATCTTAAAAAGGAGTTCCCTTTAGCGGAAACTCCTTTTTGATTTGATTCTACGATATAGACGATATGCTTTTCTGATAACGTTTAAAAGCGGGTACGGCAAGCGGATATGGTACTTATCAATAAACGGATAAAAGGTGTAATAAGCTTTTACAAGGTCTGTCCATTTTTTATCAATACCTTCTTTATAAAAGTCAGAGATATCMACCACATACCCTCTTCCATCTTTCATCATGACATTTTTACCATGCACATCATACGGGTTTAAACCCTGGCTTCTTGCATAGTCCAAAGCTGCGTTCACATCTTTTATGACTTGTTCTGGAATCTTTATTCCCCGCTGGATGGCATCATACARGGTAACRCCTGTAAGTCTTTTTAAAATCAAGTACGTCTTTCCCTCATGAAAAAGTTGAGAATAAGCTGGGTGAACGCCCAGCTTTCTATACACTTGCGCTTCTTTCTTTACACCATAAATTTCTCTTCCGTATACTTTCACGACAAATTCAGGATAATTTTCGTGCGTAAACACACCGGCATAGTTTCCTTTACCAATAAGTACCCACTCTTTTGTTTTGTTCGTAACTTCAACTGGATCATAGTCACTTTCACTTTGAATCGTAACTTGCGTTAGTAATGATGTTTCAACTAGCGACACTAACTGTTTAATTGTTTTATCCATAGTCCCCTCTAAAAATCCTTCAGTAATCTCTATCAAATATTACCCTATGATAAATCTCAATGCAGGATGTGTCAATAAATTGACAGCCTGATATAAAGAGGGAAAGTATTCCTGTTCATTCAAGACTGCGCGTGAACTTTGTGAACATTCACCTTCAGTTCTTCTTTCATATTCAGCATTACGCCCGCCATCGGAGCAATAGATT
>NZ_JBFULJ010001119.1:0-1062 GCF_056400385.1 Priestia sp. P5_B4 | reverse complement strand
ACACCAGTTAAAGATGTGACAGAATCAATATGTATATCAGGTCTTAAATCTCCAAAAGTAATGGACTAYYTATCAMATTATTTTAGAAGAGGATTTAGTTTTGAAAATACAGTTTATATGGGAGATATGTCTAGAATTCCTATTAGAAAAATGTATATTAATATTGACAAAGAACGTATTTCCACACGACTGAAAGACGGACCTAGAGATACGTATGACGTCATTAAACGCCTTTCCTACGCATTAGATTGTACTCCAACATTAGCTACAGCTTTTCTACTTGAAGCGAGCATTAAAAATACGGAGTTTGTGAACGACTATGTAAAGGCTCACTTGGAAGAGGAGTTGGATAAAGGAAGATTAAAAGAACTAAAAGAGGTGTTAAAATATATAAATCAGAATAATCCTTATAAAGAGGAAGTCTCTCTTAGTCATTTAGTATTTTATATCATGGAAGAATTACGACACGGGGCAAACACGATAGGTACTTCTGTACTAAACTGGCTAGATAAAATAAGGGATAAAGATTAGTTTTATTTACCTTGATAATGCTACAAAAGAGAATCCTTTGCTGATTAGCAAAGGATTTTCTAATTTATTGGGATAGGGAGAATACTTATTAATCTAACTAGTTTTATAGATTGAAATACAAGAAATATTAAAAAGTATTGTAACTAGAGATACGGAGGTTTTTTTAGAGTAATCCTTTCTCCTTGAATACCTTCCTCAAAGCTTCATTAATTAATTCTGATTTGTAGCTTTTAGGAACACTATTTATAATACTTAATATGTCTTTGTCGAAGTAAAAACCTTGGTAAGCTCTTTTTGATGAGGCTTTCGTTCCTATCAGTAAAACATCTATTACATCGCTAGAACTATTACGGGGAATAACTTTATTTTTACTTTTATTTTTTCTTAGATCATTAGTAACAGTCTGTTTTTTTCTAAACAATGTACTAAAATCGATATTCACGGGTTGAGGTGATTTTCCTACATACTTGTAAACTTCCTTCTTTTTATCCCATGAATAGCCTAGTTTTTTTATCTTTCTTTGGATGGTTT
>NZ_JBFULJ010001118.1:0-1064 GCF_056400385.1 Priestia sp. P5_B4 | reverse complement strand
GATTGAGATTGTGAAAGAGCAATTACATGAAGTCGCTTATACAGCCATTGTAGGCTTAGATAAATATATCCATGAGGCGAATCATAAGGGTACTTCCCTATCACTGGATGACATGTGCCGTCTTGTTTATCAAATTGCTTACAATCAATTTGCCAATCTACTTAAAGGAAATACAGAAGATCAAACATCTGAGTCAGACATACATACAGACGTTCAACCAAAAGCATTACCTAAGCCTAAACATATCATCCGTAAGGAAATTGTTCCTGATTGGTTACAAGCTGAACAGGAGCAAAATGAGTGTACACAGGAAGCAACTATTTCTCTGGATCAACAGCTTGAAATGATCCAATTAAAGCAAGATTTAGGGCAAAAACTAACACCAGAAGAAGAAACCTTGCTGCAGGAACACAGTTCTACGTACAGTTCGTTAGAAATGGCGCAGCTGAAGCAGGATCTAGGACAAGTCTTAACACCACAGGAGCAAGCTTTATTACAACAACATGCCCAATTACAGGACACCGTTTCGTAAGCAAAAAGTAAAGAAATCCCTTAAAAGCTGATGTTTATTAAGAGTATTATTATTTAGAACATACTTCTAAATAATCAATATATAAATCTATGTAGGAGGAGATCACGATGCCACATAAAATGACCTTAACAGGATCTGCGACAGGACCATTACGAGAATACGACCGTTACGTTGCCTTTGATATGCGAGAAAAAGGTTCACCTTCTGCGCCTAAAGGGTTAAAGAAGAGTACGTTTATTTCGTATACCGTGTTTGTTGCTAAGAAAGCCTTTAATAAAACCGGACTAACAAAAAAGAGTATTATGCATGAGAAAATCTTAATTCAAGGAGAACCAACGTTAGATATTCCCATTGACGAATGCCCTGGCGAAATAGGTGTTATCTGCTTTCAGATTACCGTTCTCCCGAATAAAAACGATAAAGAAGCCAATGAGTCAAACGATAAAAAAGAAGCGAAACAAGAGGTTTCTAGGGCACAGCAAGAGGTTGCAGCTACCAAGCAGGAAGAAAAACAAGCAGGAAGAAAAACAAG
>NZ_JBFULJ010001117.1:0-1068 GCF_056400385.1 Priestia sp. P5_B4 | reverse complement strand
CTCTTATTTTATCAGGTTTTCTATTTAACTGAATTAATTTTATTATATTATATCCTGTTTAATTCAATTAAGTCTGAGTTGAATCCTGTTTAAAAACTATAAACTAATAAAGTTATAGTTTTTTTAGATATTATAACAGGTTAATTTAAATAGGTTTAATTAAAATGAAATTGAGTTCATCTAAGTGCATCTCAATTTCATTATTTTGTAGTCTAAATTGAATAAGTTAAACATAATCTGCGTTAAGTTGAACTTGTTTAACTTAACATATAGGGTGGATCTTGAAGGTAACCTTAAGTTCAACTTAAGGTTACCTATAGAGCTTTTTCTAATGTAGAGAAAATCATTTAATTAAAAAACACTTAGATTCAATATAAAAGATCCAGGTTCAAACTCTATGATTTGATTTTTATTAGACTTTTAGAAAAAGGAATTCTTTAGTAGGATTTGAACACTATAACCTTATAACCTTAATTCAGTAGAATCTAAATTCTCTACCTTAAATATGTCTTCGCTTAATAGTTATAACTTATTCAGACTCAATTGAGTCTGAATAAGTTTCTTTCATTTGAATAAAGAGTGCTTTAATAGAGGGATCATTGCTTGATATACTACATTTTGCATACGCCTAATTAGGATGAAAATAGTCCAAATCAATTGATAATCAATTGATTTGGGGGAGAATATAAACTTAATGATTTTCATTCCAATGCATTAACTTAATAAAATTCAATTGAGTATAACTTCGCTTTTACTAATTTTAATTTAATTAAATTTAGTCTAAATGAGTTGTGAACAACTTGAACTAAAAAATAAAGGGGAGATTAGTTTCCTGCGCGAGAGAAAGGCTAATCCAATTGTTGGATTAGCTAGTGGCTTAATAGTAGAAATTGTAGTTTTTATATGGCGAAGGTAAATGAATTGTTTTCAAATTGAGAAGTAGTTGTCTTTGATTTTTATTTTAAAAAATAAAAATGAAATAGTAAACGTAGACGAAGTAACAAGTGATTTTGATACAGGTTCAATAAAGAAAATAGATGCTTATGCATTAATTACCAAGTTGTATTC
>NZ_JBFULJ010001116.1:0-1072 GCF_056400385.1 Priestia sp. P5_B4 | reverse complement strand
CTGTTGTTCTTGATATGGGAACCAATAACAAAAAGCTTCTTGAAGATCCTTTGTATTTAGGAAATCGTCATGAACGAGTAAAAGGAGAAGACTATAATCGTTTTATTGCTCAATTTGTAAAAGAAATAACGACCAAGTTTCCTAAAGCGCTTCTTCATTGGGAGGATCTTGGGAATATTAACGCGCGTCACATTATGAAAGAATACGGCGATAAAATTTTAACGTTTAATGATGATATTCAAGGAACGGGAGTGATTACTCTTGCAGCCGTTTTAACAGCGGTGCGTATTACAGGAACGCCCCTAAAAGATCAGAGGGTTGTTGTATTTGGACCGGGATCTGCTGGAATCGGGAATGCTGATCGTATTCATAGTGCGATGATGCTTGAAGGGCTGTCTGAAGAAGAAGCATATGCTCGTTTTTGGGCATATGATTACAGAGGTCTGTTAACCGAAGATATGGAAGATTTAGCTCCTTTTCAACAGCCGTATGTTCGCCAAAATGAAGAGATTAAAGAATGGGAAAAAGACGATGAAAATAAAATTTCACTGTTGGAGCTTGTCAAGCAAGTGAAGCCGACGATTTTAATTGGAACGTCAGGCGTCACGGATGCTTTTACCGAAGAAATTATTAAAGAAATGGCAAAGCATGTAGAGCGTCCGGTGATTATGCCGCTTTCAAACCCAACTAAACTTGCTGAAGCTGTTCCGGAAAATATTATAAAATGGACGGAAGGAAAAGCCCTTATTGCAACGGGAAGTCCATTTGAACCCGTTGAATATAACGGGCACACTTATGAAATCGGACAGGCTAATAATGCATTTGTGTTTCCGGGTCTTGGTTTAGGTGCAATTGTGGTTCGTGCTCAAAAGTTTACTGAATCTATGTTTGCAGAAGCAGCCAATGCAGTAGCGCGTATAGCAGAAACAGATACCAAAGGAGATACGCTTCTTCCCAACATTAAAGATCTTCAAAAAGTATCAAAGGCGGTTGCTGTAGCAGTTGCTGATGCTGCTGTAAAAGATAACGTAGCAACTGTTACCGAGCAAAATGTAAATAAACTTGTAGAAGC
>NZ_JBFULJ010001115.1:0-1073 GCF_056400385.1 Priestia sp. P5_B4 | reverse complement strand
GCATATGGCTCTCTATTACAGCATAGAGAGCCATATCTATGGTGTTTCAAATTTTACTGGAGTGTAGTAGACACGCCCAATTAACTTTTTACCTTTGCTATCTTTCCAATCTGCTACGAGTATATACCGATCACTGTCACTGTGAGAGGCAGAATCTACTGTAATAGCAGATGTTTTTTTTATGTCCTTTTTTTCTACTATGTTTTCATAAATAGACTGATTACGAATTTGTTTGTAATAAAGGGCATTAGGTTTTTTACCATCTATTTTAATGGACACTTGACCACCTTGAGAGACGGGAATACTATCTTTCATAACAATTTGTCTAAAATTTTTTCGTTCGCCAAAATTAGCTTCACATTCGGTCCAGCAAAAGAATAAGGGCTTAACGATAGCTTCTTTGCCTTCGGCTATTATTTTTATAGCGGGTGGATAAGAATCTTCAAGCGTTTCAGCTGTAGGAATCTGACATGCGGCTAATGAAAACAAACTAAATAGGATAATCACCACTTTCTTCATACTATGTCCTCCCTTTTTTGTAAACGTGGTGCACGTAAGCGAGTGGGTGCATAATATAATCTTTCGCCTGCAACCAAAAGATTCCTTTTATAATCAACAAAAAAACAGCTGCCTATTTGTTTAGACAGCTGTTTTGTTCTATTTACTTAGCATGCTTATTTCTTTTTTCATATCTTTTTCTACATACTCCATTAAATCAGATACATAGGTTTGAAGCGGTTTTGTTGCGTCTTTGTGATCATTCATCGTTAATTCATAGATGCTATCGATATTATCAATCATCAGTTCCATATCATCGATGACGCCCGTATGCTTATACATCGTTTTCATCGTAGGATCAAGGGAAGCTAATTCATTATATTCATAGTTTATAGTATTTGAAATATCATCGAGTTCATTGATAAATTGCTTTTTGGTTTTTTTTTCGGCCATAAGCTGATTATACTCTTTAAAAGCAGTTTGAAGGTTTTTCTGAGAGGCAGTCAATACTTTCAGCTGTTCTCGTCCTAAATAATAATCATAAATACTAGTAACAGTAAAATATCCCCCAAATG
>NZ_JBFULJ010001114.1:0-1074 GCF_056400385.1 Priestia sp. P5_B4 | reverse complement strand
GCTTTAGGAGTGGTCGAAAGTGCCGTTATGCCTGCTATGCTAGTGTTTTTAAGCCACTGGTTTACAAAAGCAGAACGTTCTAGAGCCAACACGTTTTTAATTTTAGGAAATCCGGCAACTGTTCTTTGGATGTCTATTGTTTCTGGGTATTTGCTAGAATCGTTTGGCTGGAGATGGATGTTTATTTTAGAAGGTTTTCCAGCTGTTATTTGGGCATTTTTATGGTGGAAACTAGTAAACGACGAGCCAAAAGATGCAGGCTGGCTGTCGAAAAAAGAAAAAGCAGATTTACACGATGCGCTGCAAAAAGAACAAGAAGGAATCAAACCTGTTAAAGGCTATAAAGAAGCTTTCAAAAATCGTACTGTCATTTTATTAAGCATTCAATATGCTTTATGGAGTATTGGCGTCTACGGATTTGTTATGTGGCTGCCGTCTATTATTAAAGCAGCGCCTAACATGAGTATAGTGAAAACAGGTTGGTTAGCGTCCGTTCCTTACGTATTAGCAGTTGTATTAATGTTAACGGTTTCATATCTATCAGATAAGTTTTTAAAACGAAGCGCATTTGTATGGCCGTTCTTATTAGTAGGAGCGCTTGCTTTTTACGGATCTTATTTAGTTGGCACAAGCAACTTCTGGCTTTCCYTTGCTTTACTCGTTATCGCCGGAGGAACGATGTACGCTCCGTACGGACCGTTCTTTGCGATTATTCCTGAAATTTTACCGCGTAATGTTGCCGGAGGAGCAATGGCTTTAATTAATAGCATGGGCGCACTTGGTTCATTTGCCGGTTCTTATATTGTAGGATTTTTAAATGGATCAACAGGAGGATTTGGCGCTTCCTATATCTTTATGGCAGGATCATTATTCCTTGCGGCAGTTTTAACCATTGTCGCAACGAAAAAGCCAAGAGAAGTTCAAAGTGTAAAGCCAGTCGAAACAACGGCTTAATGTAACGATAAAAAAGGAGAATTGAGATGCATATTGAGAAAATTACAAGTAGCGGTATTGTAGCGGTCATTCGAGGAGCAAGTGCTGAGCGAATTATTCCACTTGCCTACGCATTAAAAG
>NZ_JBFULJ010001113.1:0-1077 GCF_056400385.1 Priestia sp. P5_B4 | reverse complement strand
GAAAGGAGGTTACCGTGTGGTTATTATTGTAGGATTGTTATTGTTGATGTTTTTTGCTTATCTAGGATGGTCTATTATCTGGGTGGCACCTGTTGTTGCTACGTTCGTTGCTTATTTTAGCGGTTTAAAAGTACTGCCTACTTATACAGATGTGTATATGGGAGGGTTTGTAGATTTCGCTGCAAAATGGTTCCCCATCTTTTTATTAGGAGCCGTCTTTGGAAAGCTAATGGAAGATACAGGCGCAGCCAAATCGTTGGCGCAGCGTATTGCTAAATTATTTGGAAGTAAAAGAGCCATTTTAGGGGTGCTAATTGCTTCAGCCATTTTGACATACGGCGGAGTGAGTCTATTCGTTGTTGTCTTTGCGATTTATCCTTTAGCAATCGCGCTATTTCGAGAAGCTAACGTATCGCGAAATTTACTGCCAGCAACCATTGCACTCGGAGCATTTACGTTTACAATGACAGCGATTCCAGGTACGCCTCAAATCCAAAATCTGATTCCGACTGCTACATTTAAAACGAATGCAATGTCCGGTTCGATTATTGGAATTGTTTCAGGTCTTATTATGGCAGTGGGAGGATATTTATGGTTAGCTTATCGTGATAAAAAATTAAAAGCTAAAAATCAAGGATTTACCGAGCCTAATGAATCATCAGTCGCAGCGAGTGATGAGCAGGACTCGATGAATGTAATATTAGCTATTTTACCACTGATTGTCGTTGTCGTGACGTTAAACGTTTTAAAATGGGAGCCTATCGTTTCATTATTAATTGGTATTTTTTCTATTTTACTTATTAATTTTAAACACTATAAAACGTTTATTTCTTCTATAAATGAAGGAGCAAAAGGATCCGTGATGGCTGTTATTAACACGAGTGCAGCAGTAGGTTTTGGCTCGGTTATTACAGCAGTTCCAGAGTTTAAAGATGTCACGCATGTGTTGCTAAACATTTCGAGCAATCCACTCGTTTCAGAAGCATTAAGCGTTCAAGTGCTGGCGATGATCACGGGTTCAGCATCCGGCGGTATGGGTATTGCGCTTCAAGCATTAGGAGATACGTGGTATCACTT
>NZ_JBFULJ010001112.1:0-1079 GCF_056400385.1 Priestia sp. P5_B4 | reverse complement strand
ATGAGCTTACCGTCCACTTCATCCGCTACTTCTCGGAGCGTTAATTCACGAAGGGCATGGAGATTTGCGAGCTTAAAAAAAGACTGCAGGCTTTGTTCAATTTTATGAACTTCGTATATTTTGCCTTCACGAAGACGCTTTTGCAGCTGTTCCGGCGTAACATCGACAAGCTGAATTTCATCTGCTTGCTGAATAAATAAATCTGGCACTGTTTCACGAACTTTTACCTGGGTAATGGCATATACGAGATCATGTACGCTTTCCATATGCTGAATATTCATTGCTGACATGACTGAAATGCCTTGGTTGAGCAGGTAAGAAACATCTTCAAAACGTTTTTTATGACGGCTTGTCGGAACATTTGTATGAGCAAGTTCATCGATAATTACAACTTTTGGGCGCCTTCTTACAATCGCCAGCAAATCAAGCTCTTTCAATTCTTTTCCTTTATAAAAAACGGTTTCTCTTTCGATTACTTCTAGATTTCCGATCATCTCTTTAGTCTCGTGCCTGCCGTGTGCTTCTATATATCCAACTACGACATCTATGCCTTCTTTGACTAAATCGTGCGCATCTTGAAGCATTTTATACGTCTTTCCTACTCCCGGCGCGGCACCGATGTAAAGTTTAAGCTTTCCTCGCTTCTGATCATGAAGTTCACGCAATAGTTCTTCCGGAGTTTTTCTTCGAAAGTATGGATGAGCTTCTTTTTCTTTCATTGTTTGTACTCCTTTATCACACTCGCTTCAATACATGAAGCGAGTGCATGTAATTAGCGCTCTCGTTGAACAGCTAAATTTAGCTCTACTACATTTACTCGTTTTTCACCAAAAGCTCCTTGCTGAGTGTGTTCTTTGATCAGCTCTTTTAGCATGTTGGTTTTAATGTGCGCCGCTTTTGCCACTCGTTCTACTTGTGCATATGCAGCTTGTGGCGTAATGTCAGGATCGAGTCCAGAAGCCGAATTTGTGACGGCATCAACTGGAATTCCTTCTTTTGGCACCTCGTTTTCTTTTTTCCACGCCGCTACGGATTTCTCGATACGATTCGTAAGATCTTTATTTGAAGGTGCTAAATTC
>NZ_JBFULJ010001111.1:0-1080 GCF_056400385.1 Priestia sp. P5_B4 | reverse complement strand
ACTAATGGAAGGCTTAATCCAACTTGTTTCGTTGCTTCAACAACACCTGTTGCAATAACATCACATTTCATAATCCCGCCGAAAATATTAACGAAAATACCTTTTACATTTTGGTCAGATAAAATAATTTTGAATGCTTCTGTTACTTTTTCAGCAGTTGCGCCGCCCCCAACATCCAGGAAGTTAGCAGGGTCGCCTCCGTAATGTTTAATAATATCCATCGTTGCCATTGCTAAACCTGCACCGTTTACCATACAACCGATATTACCATCTAGTGAAATGTAGCTTAAGTCGTATTTAGATGCTTCAATTTCTTTAGCATCTTCCTCTTCAAGGTCACGATATTCAAGAATATCTTTTTGACGATACAGCGCATTTGAATCAAAGTTTAACTTCGCATCCAATGCCATAACGTCTCCGTCACCTGTTACAACTAGAGGATTAATCTCTGCAATTGAGCAGTCTTTTTCAACAAATACTGTATATAAACCTGTCATGAACTTAACTGCTTTTCCAACTAGTTCTTTTGGAATATTAATATTAAATGCAAGTCTGCGAGCTTGGAATGCTTGTAAACCAATCGCAGGATCCACATATTCTTTAAAGATTTTTTCAGGCGTTTTTTCCGCCACTTCTTCAATTTCAGTTCCACCTTCTTCAGAACCCATCAATACAACTTGAGACGTTGCACGATCAAGAACTAAACCGATGTAGTATTCTTTCTTAATATCGCATCCCTCTTCAACTAACAAGCGCTTAACTTCTTTTCCTTCAGGGCCTGTTTGGTGTGTTACGAGGGTCTTTCCTAAAATATCTTGTGCATATGTACGAACTTCATCTAAGTTTTTTGCTACTTTGACACCGCCCGCTTTACCGCGTCCACCAGCATGGATTTGTGCTTTCACCACTGATACTTGTGAACCTAATTCCTTTGCTGCTTCAACTGCTTCTTCAACAGTAAAAGCTACTCGACCGTTTGGTACTGCAACCCCATATTTTCTGAGTAGTTCTTTTCCTTGATACTCATGGATATTCATTTCCCATCCTCCTAACATAATCAACCACAAAACTATACTGCAC
>NZ_JBFULJ010001110.1:0-1081 GCF_056400385.1 Priestia sp. P5_B4 | reverse complement strand
CGTTAAATTCACCTTCAACTTCTTTTGTTAAAATCTCAATGGCTTTTTTAGCAATTGACTCAATTGGTTGACGTATAGTTGTTAATCCAGGTAGGAAAGCTTGACTGGTTTCTGTTCCATCATATCCTATGACTTTTAGTTCGGTCGGAATTTCTTTTCCCCTTTTTTGTGCCTCAACTATAACAGAAGCAGCAATTAAGTCATCACTTGCAAAGATACCATCTACCTCTGGATGCTCATCGAAAAGTTTACAAATTACCTCTTGCTGAATTTTACGATCAAATGTATTTGAAATTTCATACGTAATCGGTGTCTTCCCCTGTTCATTCATGATATATTCATATGCTTTTCTTCTTAAATTTGCTGGTGTTTCTAGTTTAATTGGTCCGTTAATATGGATAATATGCTTACAACCTTTAGAGATTAATAATTCTGTTGCTTGGATTCCTCCAGAATAATTATCAGAAGAAACTGTAGGTATCTTTTTCGATAAATAATGATCAATCGCTACAATGGGGAGAGTTTGGTTGTGATAATCTAGTATACCTCGGTTATATGTCACAGCTATTACACCGTCTACCTGATTTCGTATTAACATTTCCCAATATTTCTCTTCTTTATCTATACGATTTAAACTGTTACAAAGCAACACCTTATAATTGAGCGAAGCACAGATACTTTCAATATGCAAAACTAGCTCACCAAAAAATGGATTACTTGTCTGTGGTACGATGACTCCTATCAGATTTGTTCGTTTATTGAACAGAGAACGAGCAATATCATTGGGAAAGTAATTGACCTCTTTCATTGCTTTGTAGACATTTTTCTTTGTTTCATCACTTATATAACCGCGATTGTTTAATACGCGAGAAACAGTTGTTGGCGAAACACCTGCTATTTTTGCCACATCGCTAATTTTGGCTTTCATCCTATTTCCTCCTAATTTCTTAAGAACCATTTATTAGTATTATACTTAGATAAGTTGTAACAGTAAAATGCATTGAAATGAAAGAACTTATACTTAAATAGTTTTGCTTAATCATGTTAAACGTAAATCCGGTTACATCCATCCATATTAGGA
>NZ_JBFULJ010001109.1:0-1090 GCF_056400385.1 Priestia sp. P5_B4 | reverse complement strand
TATTATTAATGTATTGCACGACGGATTAATTTATATTTTTTATTTACTAGGATTTTCTCTTTCAGATAAAGAACTTCACTTCTGGATTATTGGTATTATTGGACTGCTCACGTTTTTAAGCGTTTATATGATCTTTAAATTATTGTCAAAGTGGAAATTTAGTATTACAGCTATTTCTTTTATCTATACCCTTACCGTTATGCTCGTCTTAGTTTTTGCCATTGAAATTCAGCAAGGAATTACCACCCGAGGCAATATGGAATTTGATGATGCCATAGCAGGTTTATGGGGATTTTTAGTCTTTTTTAGTATTTATATCGCCTTTGCTTCTTTTTTTCTTTTATCCAAGAGGTTGTTGTCTTCGAATAAGGAGAAAAAAATAAAAACCGAGGCCCCTACTCGGAGCCAAAGGCACGTGAATTAATTTCATTTGAGTTTCAAAACGACTTGATGAATTCGTATTCGATTATATCGTTGAACCAAAATAAACGGTACGTTTGCGACAATCGCATAAATAACCATCCAAACACCTATAGAAGGAGAGTTCCATATAAAAAAAAGAATAGAAGGAAGTATGCTGATCCAGTGAGTTAACTCTGCTCGATTTGTTTCAATTAAAAAAAGCTGTGCATATTCCTTCGTTCTACTCTCCCATTTCTTTTTATAAAATCCTCGTTTAAATAGCTTTCCTGCATCAGGAAGCCACGTTTTCCATCGGTGCACCCCGAATTTTTTATATATCCCAACTGTTTCCCAGCTTTGAACCTTAAACAGCGCAAGGTCCTTCTTTAAATAAAAGGCAGAAATTTTTGTGCATCTGTAGGCAATCAACATGTGAATCACAAACCATGCCATGATATTAATTAAGAGCTGAGCACCTGTCATTTTATCACTTTCTTCTTTTTTTCTTCTTCTATAGATATGCTGCGTTCTTTCCATTTAACTTGCTTTCTCACCGCCGTTTGGACGAAAGACCATACGAATAGACCCAGAAAAAACAGTACATGAATAGGAAATAAGCACAAAGAAAAAAAAGTAAACGAACCTATTTTCCTTAAGCTATTAAATAAGAGGCTTACATAGCAAACAT
>NZ_JBFULJ010001108.1:0-1091 GCF_056400385.1 Priestia sp. P5_B4 | reverse complement strand
TTGTTCGGTTCATCAGCAGTCCGGTGACAGCTTCTGTTCTTAACGTAGGAGGACTTTGGATTCTTTATACAACAAGTCTGTATGGCATGATGCATCACTCTTTTTTCGTGCATGTCGCTGTACATATTCACGTGTTTTTAGCCGGCTATTTATTCACCGTATCGATGATTTCAATTGATCCTTCGCCGCATCAAAAAACTTTTACGTACCGGGCATCCGTATTGGTTCTTGCTCTTGCTGCTCACGGTATTTTATCAAAATATGTGTACGCTCACCCGCCTATGCACGTATCGGCGGAAGGGGCGCAGCAAGGGGCTATGCTGATGTATTACGGAGGCGATTTAATCGACTTATGTTTAATTGTGCTTCTTTGTTATGAATGGTTTAAACAGGTTCAAAAAGTATCTCTTACATAAAAAACGCGCAGAAAGCATGGTGCTTTCTGCGCGTTTTTTTAGTGAATGTTTCGTTTTTTAAAGCGTCCGCCGCGGACTTCGGTAATATCTGCAACGGCTAAAAAGGCAGTAGGATCAAAATCTTCAACAATGGTTTTTAACTTTGATTCTTCAAGGCGCGTGATGATGCAGAAAATCACTTTTTTATCATCGCCCGTATAAGCACCTTCACCGTGCAAATAGGTAACGCCTCGACCTAGACGCGCATTAATCGCATCGCCAATTTCGTCGGAATATTCGCTAATAATCCAAGCGGATTTTGATTCTTCCAATCCTTCTACAACCGTATCAATGGCTTTAGCTGCAATGATGTACGCAAGGATGGAATACATGGCGCGGTCCCACGTGAACACAAATCCCGCTGCTCCTAAAATGAAGAAGTTGAAAAACATCACAATTTCTCCCACGGAAAACGGAATTTTTTTACTGATTAAAATGGCAAGTATCTCCGTACCGTCAAGCGCTCCGCCGTAGCGAATTACGAGTCCAATTCCAATTCCGAGAATAATCCCTCCAAAAACGGTAGCAAGAAGAACGTCTGCGGTAAACGCGGGGACTTCATGAAACATAGAAGTTAAGATGGATACAACCAGTATGCCAAAAATAGTGGAAAGGGCAAATGTTTTCCCCATTTGC
>NZ_JBFULJ010001107.1:0-1095 GCF_056400385.1 Priestia sp. P5_B4 | reverse complement strand
AGATATACTCCCTGTAATCCTAACATAGAAATTGGAACCTTATGGTATACCATCACCGCAATATAAAATAGTAAAATTAGCACATAAAAAAAGAACTGTTCTTTGTAGTAGCGAATTTTTTTGCCTTCTGAAGCAATTCGCTTAACAGTCACGCTTTCCAAGTACGGACGGATAATGCTTATGATAATAATAAGACACGTAAATACAATCATATAGTTATGTAATCACCTTTTCAACTTCGTTATGTAACATGTTTTTTCATTTTTTCCATCCGTAAGAACAGCAGGTTAACAGTCTCTGCACTTTCTTATAGTACCAAAAAACTAAACTTTTTGACAATCCTGATTTATCAATTAGGAAGATGAAATAAGCATAGCTACATTGATGCCGCTAATCGTGACCATAGGAGACCCTCCTCCAGGGTGAGTCGTTCCTCCTACAAAATATAAGTTTTTAACATCTTTTGAGACGTTGCTTGGCCGAAGAAAACTATCCATTTTCCGGTTTGAACTCACGCCGTACAAAGCACCTTTAAATGCACCGAACGTTTGTTCAATTTCATATGGAGTAACAATTCGCTCATGTACAAGCGAAGACTCGATATCTAAACCAAACTGAGAAAGCTTGCGATAGACAACTTCTCTGTAAGCGTTCATTTCTTCTTGATTCTCTTCTTTCACAGCAGGAGCATTCACTAAAATAAATAAATTATCACCCGGAGCTACCGTGTTATCGGTATATGAAGAATTACAAATATAGATGGTGGGATCGGTTGGAAGCGTTTTTTGCTGAAATAGCTCATAGAATTCCTGTTTATAATCTTGAGAAAAATACACTTGATGATGAATCAGCTGAGAAAAGCGCTTCTTAACAGCTGCCATGATCACATAAGCTGATATAGAAGGCTCAAATTCAGCTGCTTTTTTGTTTTTAAAATGAGGTCTATCCTGTTCTTTTACGAGTGCCGGATAGGCCTTTAGCAAGTCGCCGTTCACAATAACAATATCCGCGTCTATCTTTTCTTCTCCATTTACTTCTACTCCGACAGCCCGTTTATTTTTTACGATTATTTCAGTAACGCTGCAGTTTGTATAC
>NZ_JBFULJ010001106.1:0-1096 GCF_056400385.1 Priestia sp. P5_B4 | reverse complement strand
CCCGTATCTTTAGCGGGCTTATCTCTCATCAATAAAAAGGCTGCTCCAATTCTTGGAAGGGTAAAGACAATTAAGCATGCCCAAATTGATAAAGAAGAAAGAGACACTAATTCATAGATCGCACTAAAACGCAGCAGCAGCAGAACCATAAGAGAAAGAATAGCAAAAGACCCAACGTGCGGATCACTTAAAATCTGCAGTTTTTTTTCCTTTGACTGATGAGAAAAATAGGCATCGCTTACGTCCATCCAGCCGTCTAAATGAAGTCCACCCGTTAAGATAAGCGGTAAAAGCAAAACTAAAATACTATCAACAATCGTAGTGATAGGTGAAGATTGAAGCAGCTGTAAAAAGTTATAAAACATCAAGCCTAGTAACATACCAATCCAAGGCAGCACAAAAAGTGAGCGTGCCGTTCTTTTTTCAGTCCATTGAACGGTTTTAGCCAGTGGTAAGATCGTAAAAAACTGGAGAGAAATTCGTAGTATGGCTATCCATTCTTTCATATATCTACACATTCCTTTCCTTTTTTAAAACGATAGATTCCCGCTTCTACACAAATAGCCACATCTGCTTTTTCTACAATATACTGATGTAATTTCCCTAACATCTTCATATAGCTATATGTGGGCTCTTCTAACACGCCCGCTTCAAACAGTTCATTAGATACTAGCACAACCGTCTGAGACTGCGCAAACAGCTTATCGAGCGTTTCTTTCATATGACGAAAAACCGCTTGTTTCCCTTCTTTTGTTTGCCACCTTTTTTCTGTTGAAAAAAGCTCATTGGCAAGCCAGTTCGTGACACAATCCAAAAGTATAGCATCATCACTTTGAAGATTTGGCAGAATTTGTTGTAAATCTACAGACTGCTCGATCGTTACCCAAGGCGTGTTCGCTGCTTGGCGTTCTTTTTGATGAAGCTGGATGCGTTTTTGCATTTCCTTATCTGTTTGCCTGCTTGTGGCAATATAAACAGCGCGCTTTGTACAAAAAGTTTGAACCATGTTCTCCGCTGCACTTGATTTTCCGCTTCGAACGCCTCCGCTAATAAAGATGATCATATTTCATCAAGTCCTTGTTTGATTACGTTAAGT
>NZ_JBFULJ010001105.1:0-1096 GCF_056400385.1 Priestia sp. P5_B4 | reverse complement strand
CCAAAAAGGTGTTCATGCGTTGAACACCTTTTTAATTATTTTAGTATGTCTTGTCCCAAGATAGACGTAAATTATGAAATTTCTTTAAAAATGCTCTTTATTATAGACTAAACAATACATTTCGCTGCTTCCTATATCTCATTTTGTAATTTGATATTTACTATTTAACCACCTTAAAACGATGAGTGTTACGGCACCAGCAGCTAAATATAAGAAACCTCCAACTTCTATTACATACCCAAAAGGTGGAATAAGCTTTGGTAAAAAAACCATCCCGGCAAGAGAAATAAAAATTAAGACAAAGAGTAGAAAAAAGTCCTTAATCTTATTCGAAATTTTGTAAACAGATTTTTGTATCCATTTTAAAAGCAGAAAAACATCAAGAGAAATAATAGCTGCAACAATAACAAAAGTGACGATTGCTGTTCCGATATAAACAGTCTGGCTGCTATCCTTAACATAATGTACAACGATATTTCCTATCCCGCTTACTATAGCCATCAAGCTTGCTAGCTGTAACAATAAAAAGCTTATAAAAAAAGCAGTGCTTTTTAAGGGTTCTTTAGGTAACTGTTTAATCATTTCATCACAGTACGTCTTAAGGTTTTCTCCAAACACCTCTTCAGCACGCTTCCCTTCCGCTTGTGCGTCAATAAGGTGATCTAAAAGCTCCATCAATAATTCTTCAGCCTGCTGTTCAGAAACTGACACACTCGTTCGAATGTAAACAAGCATATTATCATAGTACTCTTCATTTTCCTTGGTCAGCTCTTTTCGCTTCTTATTATTTAATTTAATTAATTCCTTAGCGTTCATCTTAAAAACTCCTATTCAACAATTTATCTACAGGGTTTTGAATGTTGATCCATTCCTCTTGGATTTCACATAATGCGCTCTCACCAGATGCCGTAAGATGATAGTACTTTCGTTTAGGACCCGAAGGCGATGCTTTCATTTCTCCCTTTATTAATCCCTCCTTTTGAAGACGTAGTAAAATTGGGTAAATCGAACCTTCACTCACATCATTTAATCCATATTGTTGAAGCTTCTGGGATAGCTCATAGCCATAAACCGTTTCTTTTTGAATGATTGATAA
>NZ_JBFULJ010001104.1:0-1096 GCF_056400385.1 Priestia sp. P5_B4 | reverse complement strand
ACATAACCCCTCTAATCTCAGCAATACCAATTCCAAATAACCTTCTTGTACTTCTTCGCCGTAAGATTCAAAAAATAATTTCACTCTTTGGTTTATATGTTGAGCGTGCTGCAATGAATTATAATAAATCCTCTCACCTGTGTCAGAAAGATAAAATCTACTTAAGGGGACGCACGTATAAAGAGTATAAGCAATGTCCCAAATTCTTGGACCAGGCCCAGCAACATCAAAATCAATGACGCCTACTRGTCTTTTGTGCTTAAAAATGATGTTGTATATGGCAAAATCATTATGACATAGTACCTCAAATGGTTTAGGAGTGTTATCTATTGATTTCCAGCTGTCATCAAATGAAAAATCGCTCACTGAATCATGATAAAGACGGAGCATTTTCCCTATTTCTATTAAAACATCGTCAGACCACATATATTTCTTCAAGGGATAATTACCAGCTTCACCTTCAATAAACGACAAGACCTCTCTCCCTTTTTCATCAATGCCTAAAAATTTTGGTGCATAACTAAAACCTTTGTTCTCTAAATGCTTTAATAGTTTATGAAATTTATGACTATCTGATTTTAATTCTCGTCGTACAGTATCTCCCAAGCGATAAACGTTAGAGACATTCCCTCCTGTTAGCACTTCTTCGTCCTCAAAGCTTGACATATAAACATTCCCCCTGAATATATCCTATTTGTCGTCAATAAGTGAAAATGATAAAGCATTCGTCATAAATGAAATATCTCATTTTACTACTGATTTAGAAAAGCCCGTACTTTTTCTTTTGTAGCCCATCAACAATCCTTTGGGACTGACTAATAAAGTGGAGAAAATCGGTTATCGTCATATTACGTTACATTATAAAAAAGAATCTTCATTCGAAGATCCTTTTAACTGCTTGTTTCATACAAAAATCCGCTAAAAAGTGGAAGACCGCTATTATGTTAAATCACCAAAAGCCTCCATCTGAGTGAATAATTTGTCCGGTAATCCATTCTGATTCTTCACTTGCTAAAAAGATAACTAATTTTGCGGCATCACGGGGCTCACCAAGTCGACCCATTGGGAACTTTGACAGTAGCTCTTCCTTTAACTC
>NZ_JBFULJ010001103.1:0-1097 GCF_056400385.1 Priestia sp. P5_B4 | reverse complement strand
GACGTTCCTCCCCACACATATGGTACGCCTATGAATTTTTTGGAATAAGCAACAATATCACTAGCTGTCGCTTGCGTTGAACTATTGACAGTTGAAGAACCAGTGGAGCCGTTAGATGCGTTATTTAAGGCATTTAAAGTAGCCGGACCTACTATTCCATCCACGGCTAAGCCATGATCCCGTTGAAAATTCATAACCGCAGTTTGAGTAACTGTACCAAAATATCCTGTTGGTGTGGCATTAAAGTAACCTTTTCCCTTTAACAATTGCTGTACTTTTTCAACTTCATTGCTAGTCATTCCATATTTTAAAAGTGTACCGTTTGTAACCGTACTTGTTGAATTACCTATTAACGCTTGATATGTATTAGATCCTACAATTCCATCAGCGGTTAAACTATGAGAACGCTGAAAGCTTAAAACTGAATCTTTTGTAATTGAACCAAAATAGCCAGTCGAAGTAGCTGAAAATATCCCCTTCTGTCTTAAAACATCCTGTAATTCTTTTACGTCTGGATCTGTCATACCTTCTTTTAATAGCTTGTCTCCTAAAGCTGCCTGGCTTATTGTTGGTAACACAATCAATGACGAGCATAGAGCTAATGAAGAAATTATCTTTTTCACTAAGTATATCCCCCGATGTTATATTTTTCTTGTTCTTGACTATAAAATTTTAGCAGGGAGAAAGAGAAAAGAAACAACCTATTTGTGAATTTTTTGTGACATTTTCAAAAATCACTTGATTTATTAGGAGGTAACTATTTATTTTGTCATATAAAGTATAAATATACTTATAATGGTTAAATCTGTTGTTCTTGAACCTCATTTTTCTTTTTACTTATGTGACGCTAAATCTTGAATACAATAAAAAACCTTTCTGTAATGGTGGACACCAAAAGGAAAGATAGGATGCCAGCGCGAAGAGATAGGAGGAATAATGTGAGCAAATTAGTGTTTTTGAAGCGCCGGTTTAAATACTTACTTATTAAACTATTAAGATTAAAAGATCATTCACATAAAGTTGCGCTAGGTTTTAGTCTAGGTTCTGTTGTGAACTTTGTTCCTACCTTTGGATTGGGCCTTATAATATCCGTAGGT
>NZ_JBFULJ010001102.1:0-1097 GCF_056400385.1 Priestia sp. P5_B4 | reverse complement strand
ATCCAGTGGCCGGCTATAGGATAAATAAATGTAGTCATCAAAATCGCATATAAAAGATATGCCCGGAAATTAATTCGTTCTGCCACCGCTCCAGAAACGATAGAAATGACCGCAATAACAAACGCACATTGAAACAGCCAAAACGTTTCAAGCCCAATTGGAATGTCAAGGTGCGATAAATTACCTGAGAGCGCAAAACCGCTTTTACCGACAACTCCACCTAAATCATCACCGTACATTAATCCAAAACCAATTAAATAGAAACAAAGCGTTCCTATTGTAATATCAGCGAATACTTTCATAATAATATTTACGCTATTTTTATAGCGGACAAAACCTGCCTCTAACAAGGCGAAGCCGCCTTCCATTAACAAAATCATCGCMGCTGTTAACACGACCCACGTTGTATTTATCMCTAAACTTAGTTCATTAGCACTCATATCCCAACGCCTCCACTGCTTTTTAATCGTTTTATTTCTTGTACAATAGCAGGCGAAAGCGTAATTTCACTTGTTTCTTCATTTTCCGCTTTTATTAATTCAAGAACTTCATGAAGTTCTCGCATTTGTGCTTTAAGTTGATCAATTTTTTTAAAGCGGTCCTTTACGTATACCATATACTCGACCGCTTGATGCTGACTTAAAGGACGCCCGGTAAAAAATTTACGAAACGGTGATAGTGATTGATACCAAGCTTCTTCAGCACGTTTCTTCTCTTCGTATTTACTAATTTTCGTTTTTATATCTTCTATTTCTTGTGCTTTAGCTTCTTTTAACTTCATTATAAATTCAATTAATTTTAATTGAGGCAATGTAATGACCACATTATGATAAAGTTCATCCACTATAACCATGTTATATCTCCTTACATAAGATGTTATATTCTGATTATATGTAGAACACTATAGTAAGTCAATGTAATTTTTTGAAAACTCTTTAAATAGTAAATGCGCCCTATCTTTTTACTACTTATAGAATATTAAGCTCGTATGTGTTGAAATATGACGTTATTTGTTTTATCGTAGGAAGAGGAATCATGTTAGTTCCCTATTTTAATTTTATTTACCTAGGCAATTATTCGCTTTATTTCTTATAAAC
>NZ_JBFULJ010001101.1:0-1100 GCF_056400385.1 Priestia sp. P5_B4 | reverse complement strand
GGGATTAAATTTTTCAAAAGCACTTATTAATAATTTCCTTATATGCTTCTCTTTAACTGACGGATTTTTTTCCATAGTGTCATACATAAAACCATGACTTTGAAAGTTTTTTCTTCCTTGTGTTAAAGAATATTCTCCATTTGGCCCTCCAAAAATTTCATCAGCATAAGGGTCATCCTGACCATCGTCTTCCCAATCACATAGAATACAAATTTCAAATTCACCTTTATTTTCTAAAGTTAAGTATTTACAACATGGACACTGTACGCGTTTCATTTAAAAGTTTTTTCTCCTTTTACTTATTATCTATAAAGATTAGGGTTTGTTTCCCTTTTAATTGGACCCTTCTTTGCAATATGCCATTCTATGACCCAATCTGCTAATCGATCATATAAATCATCTTCTAAATAAGGTTCATCTTCAGCATTAAGTAGCGTATTTATATTAGATTGTATCTCTAATAGTATATTTGGTTTAAATACATCATTGTCATTTAATATTTCTAAGATATATAAAGCCAACATTTCAAATCCTTCATCCCAATTTGCATTACCATTACTTTGAGCTTCCCATCGTAGTTTTTCAATCGCTCTAATCAATTCACCCTCTACGATATTTGATTGACCACTTTTAGGAACGTATTTACTCCATATCTCTTTTGCTTGTTCAAAATATTTCATGGTTATCCCCTAACTGTTTTTTAAAGAATTCTTCAATCATCTGATCCATCTCATCAGGAGTTCGTAGTTGGACAATATTATCATTTTCATCATACGTATAATGATTCTTAAATTGGAAAGGCATAGCTTCATACTGTTTTTCTACTTGTTCTAATACTTGATGAAAGCAGTTATAATTATATTTCTCAAGTAGATAAGGTAATCCACTAGGTGACCTCAAATATTCATATTCTTTATAATTATAAGGAGTATGTTCAGGTCTCTTCATCAAGAGTTTTATGAAATGGTTCATGACTTTACTTATTTCATCTTCTTCAACATATTTTGTTAATCCACGTACAGCTATTAATTTCATATCTAAATCTCGCTCTTTTTTGTAGGCTTCTTGAAAAAATTCACTAAGTTGTGAATTATATAAAT
>NZ_JBFULJ010001100.1:0-1104 GCF_056400385.1 Priestia sp. P5_B4 | reverse complement strand
AGTGGATAAAGAACATTCATTTAAAAAGGATTTAATGATTAAACAGCAGAAAAATATAATTTTTATTCCATTAGAAGACATTATCTTTATTGAAAGACTTGATCGGAAATCTGTCATTCATACTAAAAATGGTAAATTCGAGACAAATGAAGCTTTAACTAGCTTGGAAGGTGCCGTTGATTCTAGGTTTATGATATCTCATAGATCTTATATTATAAATGTGGAACTTTTAACAAGAATCGAAGCAAAGGGTCAAATGTATAAAGCCTATTTTAAAGATTATAAGGAAACTGCAAGGATTTCCAAGCATAAAGTAGATAATCTGCAAAGGTACAAATTATTATAAAACATAGAGCTCAGCAATAAGTGCTGAGTTTTTTAATTTGTTGTTTTTTTGTTTATATGGATAAAAACGACGCTTAAAAGGAAATTTAAAGAGTTTGAATCTCAGAAAATTTTGTCTGAATCCAATTAGACAATACTTTTGTATGCGATTACAATTCTGTTATAGAGAAGAACAAGAAAAGAGAGTCGTAAAATGGTGCGAATAATAGATGTAGCAAAAAAAGCAAATGTTTCAACTGCTACAGTGTCAAGAGTGCTAAGTAAACCTAACACTGTAACGGAAGAAACGACTGAGAAAGTATTACAAGTAATTAAAGAATTAAACTATCAGCCAAATGCATTAGCTCGCCAGTTAAGAACATTAGAAACCAAAACCATTCTAGTCATTGTACCTGATATAACAAATCCTTTTTTTTCCAAGGTATTAAGAGGAATTGAGTCTGTAGCCGTCATAAACGGATATCAAGTTCTGCTTGGGGATACGGGCAATGATTTGGAAAGAGAAAATGGGTATTTAAACATACTTCTCCAAAAAAAAGCTGATGGAATGGTTTTACTAACGGCGAGAATGGAATCGAAGAACATTGAGGAAATGGCTCTCAAATATCCTGTAGTTTTGGCATGTGAATATATAGAAGGTTCAGCCATCCCCACCGTTTCTATTAATAATATCAGCGGGGCTCAAAAAGCAACAGAATATTTGGTTAAGCTGGGACATAAAAGAATAGGATTTATATCAGGTCCTCTAGATGGAGTGAT
>NZ_JBFULJ010001099.1:0-1111 GCF_056400385.1 Priestia sp. P5_B4 | reverse complement strand
GCATTTATCGCATCGGCCTGCCTTCCAGAGATCCGAACCCGTAAGTTTGCTTTTAGTGCTGAATTCAACAAATCAGCATCTGGACGCTGCATCGCAATAATCGTATGAACACCTAGTGCACGACCTTGGCTGGCAAACTGTTGGATCATCTCTACAAGCTCCGTTTCTCTCTTCACTATGCTCATTTCATCAATTACCACAACGATACGAGGCAGCTTAAAAGGAAGCCTCCTAATATGTGTGACCCCATGCTCTAACAATAAATCGCCTCTTCGATACATTTCAGCTCGTAATAAAGCAAAAGGCTTTCGCATGTCTTTGGCYTCAAARCAAAGCGCATCCACATGCTCAATCCCATGAAATAAGCCCAAATCAGCTCGTTTAAGATCCACTAACACTAAGCGCAAGTCTTCAGGAGAGGCATATTTCACCCATGTGGTTAGAATCACACGCATTAAGCTGCTTTTTCCTGCGCCAATTTCGCCAGATATCAATAAGGTTTCTAAGTCGGCAAAATCCCATGAAACGGGGTTTCCATAGATATCTTGACCAATGCATACGGGAAGCTCCATTTTCTCTATATGAGGATGAATGACTTCATAATTATAATGGAGCATCTTAGGTAGGCTTTTGTGATGAACGGTAATACTAAAGTTTTTTAAGCTGCCATTCACTTCAATATTGCTGCCTAATACTTGGCGTAAGGCCCACCTCTTTTTGTTTAAGAGCTCAGGGTCTATGCCATTTAGTAAGGAAAAGGCGTACCGAGTGTACGTATGATGATGATCAATCTGATGAATTTTGGGAAACAGATAGGAGGTACGGTCTCCTCGTTTAACCACCCGGTAAATCTCTGCAGTTCGAAACGCTTTAATTAATTGGCCACGTAATTTTAACTTTTCAAACATCAGTATCCCTCCTCAAAACATAAATGTCGCAAAGAAGTAGATCAAGGCGCTATAGAAGGTAACAGGCAAGATAAAGCGCATCACCTTTGCGAACTGATCAACAAGGTCAATCACACCCCATCGCTCTAATGTTCGTTCGATGATGGCAATTCCCAAGACAATGCCTCCTATGGTCAGAATAGTGGGGTCAAGCATGGCTAGTG
>NZ_JBFULJ010001098.1:0-1112 GCF_056400385.1 Priestia sp. P5_B4 | reverse complement strand
GCTTTGTGCATACATCAGCACGTCACCTTGTAAGTTCATCGCTTCCATCATATGTCTGGAAAACAAAAGAAAACCCGCGCTAATGACTAGCCCGACTCCTAAATTTAACGTAACGGCCAAAGCAGAAATCTTTGACGCTTCCATATACCGTTTTGATCCTAAATACTGAGAGACAACAATTGCCGCCCCGTTACCAATGACCTCTAACACCAAAATCGCAATGTGAAGGTATTGATTGGCTGCTCCGACTCCTGATACGGCATCATCCGACAGCGCACTTAGCATAAAGGTATCAGCAATCCCCATTAACATAAAAAGAAACACTTCTAAAAAGATCGGCCACGTTAAGAAAAACAAATTCAGCTTTTCTTTTGGCCCTTTTTTTGTTTCGACCGCGGTCATCCCATCACCTTCTTTACCGATATCCAATTTCAAACAAGAAGTATCTTACCACACATTTCCTTTGTATACATCCCCTTTTTARCACATTTTTTATTTTATTTGTTTAGGCATAAAAAAAGCCGCTCCATTAGAGGAAGCAGCTTTTTTTCCGTTATTAAATTGAAATTTTCACTTCTGCGTTCATACCTGGAAGAACTTTATCTGATGCATCATCAATTGAAATTTTCACCGGTACTTTTTGCGTTACTTTTGTATAGTTTCCTGTATTTTGAGCAGGAAGCATAGAAGACACTGAGTTTGTTGCGCGACCGATTGCTTCAACGTGACCTTTGAAAACTTTACCTGAGTCTCCGTCCACTGTAATATCGACGCTGTCTCCTTCTTCTAAGTCACCTAGGTCTGTTTCTTTAATGTTTGCATTGATGTAGATTTTAGATAAATCAGCTGTTTGTGCTAACACATCGCCAGCTTTTACTAATTGATTTTGAGATGCGTTGTTTTTAATAATTGTTCCGTCAATCATAGACGTTACGTCTGTTGATTTTTCGCCTTCTTTTAAGCTTCCAACAGAATCACCTTGAGAAACGCTATCTCCTTCTTTTACATTCCATTCGCTTAACTGACCGTTAGCTGAAGCGATGACTTGTGAAAGCGGTGCTTCTACCTGCGCTTCATCTGTTTTAACGTAATTTGCTTTTTCGTAGAAATAA
>NZ_JBFULJ010001097.1:0-1116 GCF_056400385.1 Priestia sp. P5_B4 | reverse complement strand
GTAAAAAAGAGATAGTAAAGATAAAGATCACTTTTTTGCGCTCATTTTTATTTTTGATTAATGTCTGTAGCCATGATTTTTTAGCTGGAGATTTAGCTGAATTCATTTTCTTCCTCCTTGGAAAAAACTAGTTAGTATCAGTATGAACTTTTTTTCTTAAAAATTCTTTAAAAATCCTTCTTTTTTAGAAAAATTCATTTTTTTCTTTGCAATACGCGTTATAGTTAAACAAAGGGTTAAAAAAGGAGATGAATACATGAAAAAACGAATAAGTATATTTATAATCAGTCTTTGTTTACTTTTAACGGCCTGTGGTCAGGAACCTGCTCAAAGCACAAATGCTGAGCAGCCAAAACCGTTGGACGTAAATCTTCAAGGCCCAGAGGCGTTACGGAAAAATGAAAGCGGTATCTACAAAGTCGAAGTTACATATGGAGACGAAAAAGTAAAAAATGATGATGTTGAAATGATTGAATTTGAAATAGAGAAAAAAGATGGCGAAGAGAAAGGGAAGATGTTAAAGCCTAAACAAATAGGAGAAGGTGTATATGAAATACAAACATCTTTTTCTGAGCCTGGCACATATACCGTGCAATCACATGTTTCTGCAAAAGGGACGCATAACATGCCTCTTATAACCGTTACGGTTAAATAAAAAAAGTCAAGGATGCTAATTCCTTGGCTTCTTTTCGTTTAGTATGTCCATTGAATTCCCATTCTACAAGGGGAAAAGGTTATTTGGAATAGGATGATGTTTTCTATCATCAATTAAAGTAATGCACTGAGCCAGCTGTTCAACTCCTCGTTTGATCGTATTCGTATTTACTTGTGAGATGCTTAATCGGAGAAGAGTGTCTAGTTTGTATTCTGGTAAAAAAAATCTAGAAGCATCATCAACATATATGTGCTGCTCGTTTAGCATATGAACGATCTGCTTTGCTGTCACATGCTCAGGCAAACTAATGGATAAATAGAATCCTGAAGTTGGTTTAGAAAAATGTGTATGAGGGGGTAGCAGTAAATCACATGCTTCTACAAGAGTTTGCATTTTGGTATGGTATACCTCTTTTATCTTTTTAAGATGACTCGTAAACATGCCGCTTTTTAAATAAATTT
>NZ_JBFULJ010001096.1:0-1117 GCF_056400385.1 Priestia sp. P5_B4 | reverse complement strand
ATATTATCGTTCCTGAAGAGTTCTTAAAGACACGTCCAAACCCTGAAAAAACGCAAAAGGTGATCGATTTTGTGAAGCGTACAGGGCGCTTAGATGAACCGTTGACGATTGAAAAAGGATCAAAGATCTTAAAAGATGGATACCGTCGTTATGTAGTGGCCAAAACGGTCAAAATGGATCAAGTTCCTGTTGTATATGAGTATCAAAAGTAAGAACTCAAAGAAAAAGTAACTATTGTTTATCGTTTCACTGACAAATTAGACAAAAACAAACTAAACAAAATGATACCCTATGTCCAATATATAAAAAAGTAAATGAAACAGGATTTAATCTCTGTTAAGGTAAGATGAACATCTTCATTACTATTCTCTATACTTAGCTTTCTATACATCTAAGTCGCGAATTGGAGGGAGATATAATGACTAAAAATCAAAAACTGTGGACGAAGGAAGAAGATTTATTTCTAAAAGAACAATATGGACGGATGACACTCCAAAAAATTGGTGAATGTTTAAATCGTAGTAAAGAATCGGTTAATAAACGGGTCTCACGATTACAACTTCGCAACAAACAAAATGGCATACGCAAAAGATGGACCCCTGACCAGGATACGTTCTTAAAAGTAAATATTAATAGGATGAACAACCAAGAGATTGGAAAACATTTAGGCAAGAGCCCTTCTTCTGTTGCGAATCGAATTAGACTGTTAAAACTAGTACAAAATACGTCATTACGTAGATGGACAAAGAAAGAGGATGAATACTTGCTAAAATGGTATGGAGTCAAGTCCCTTGACCACATATCTAGACGCTTACAACGAAGTATACAAGCATTAGAGTCTAGATTATATCGTTTAGGTATACGTGGCGTAAGAGCTCATCTGGGAAATRTTACRGTATATGAACTAGCMRARTGCCTSCAAGTTGATGYTCATASCATTTATAACTGGATTCAGACAAAAGAATTGCCCTATAACATCTTGAGAGCAAACACACGAACATTTTTAGGAATTGACGTAGCAGCCTTTTGGAAATGGGCACAACAGAATAAGGAACTTATTAATTTTTCTAAGGTATCCCTAAATACTCTTATTCCAGAACCCGACTGGGTAAAGGAA
>NZ_JBFULJ010001095.1:0-1117 GCF_056400385.1 Priestia sp. P5_B4 | reverse complement strand
GATGATATTGTTTGACAAATTGAATCATTTTCAGGTAATCTTTTGCAGGACGTAACCGTTACGATTTAATGTAGGGGACTTTCCTGAGGTTAGCTGAACATGAAATCTCTACTTTTTAGTGAAAGGAATTTGAAAATGAAAAAACTATTTTCAAAGCCGTTGTTTTACTTTTTTATAGCGGTTTTATTCATGTGGATCAAGTCTTACATGTCTTACAAAGTGGAGTTCAACTTAGATATAAGTGACTCAATGCAAAAAACGTTATTGTTTATTAATCCAATTAGTTCAACTTTGATCTTTTTAGGGTTAGCATTGTTTGCAAAAGGGAAAAGAGCCATCGTTTGGACGCTTATCCTTAGTACAATCATGACGGTCATTTTGTACAGCAATATTTTATATTATCGATTCTTCAATGACTTTGTGACATTGCCTACTTTAACGCAAACAAGCAATGTGGGTCATTTAGGAGGCAGTATCGCTGATTTAGTAAAAGCTCACGATATTTTTTACTTTGTAGATATCATTTTACTGATTGCGCTATTGTTTGTTAGAAAAATCGAATGGCCAAAAGCACGCCTTAAATTCCGCTATACGTTCATGGTACTAGCGGCAGGAGCTATCGCTTTTGCAATTAACTTGCACTATGCTGAAAAAGATCGCCCTGAATTACTAACAAGAACATTTGATCGCAACTACCTAGTGAAATATTTAGGAGCATACAACTACACGGTGTATGATGCAGTTCAAACGTTTAAAAACTCAAAGCAGCGAGCATTCGCAAGCAGTGATGACTTAACAACAGTGAAAAACTTCAGTACAAGTCACTATGCAGCTCCAAATATTGAGTATGCCGGTAAAGCAAAAGGAAAAAACATTATTAAAATTCATCTAGAATCATTTCAGTCGTTCCTGATTAACTACAAGTTAAACGGGCAAGAAGTAACGCCGTTTTTAAACTCATTAGCAAATGGAAATGAATTTATGTATTTTGATAACTTCTTCCATCAAACAGGACAAGGTAAAACAGCTGATGCAGAGCTTATGATGGATACATCATTATACGGCTTGCCTCAAGGATCAGCATTTAGCTTAAAAGGCCGCAACACGTACCAAGCCG
>NZ_JBFULJ010001094.1:0-1121 GCF_056400385.1 Priestia sp. P5_B4 | reverse complement strand
CGATTAATCGTTCGGATCTCTTTTTTACTACGTAGTAACGATTCTATGACGAGCTTTAATCTTACTCACGGGAGGTTCGGAAGAAAATATATTTTTTTCACCGATTTTATCATATAGACCCGTTGACTTTAACATTTCTTTCGGCTGGTGCTGTAAGCCAGAAATAACGACTTGGCTATGCGAATCTTTCAAACGTTCGACCACCTTCGATAGTAAAGCTTCTCCAGATGTATCAATAAAGGATACTTGGCTCATTCGAAGCAATAAAACTTTCGGTTTCGCTTCAGCGATCTTATCGAAGGAATCTTCTAATACTTCAGCTGATCCAAAGAAAAGAGATCCTTGCATGGTATATTCCATCAAATCAGATTTGTGAGCGTTTTCAGATGTTTCCGCTAAAACCTTTGAAATCTTCAGTGATCCGCTCATTCGTTTCACAAACATAACAATAGCTAAAAGTAGACCCACGCCTACACCTGTTGTTAAATCGATTGAAACTGTTAATAAAAACGTAGCTACAAGTACAAATGAATCAGCTGACTTGGTTTTTAAAATATGCGCAAATTCTTTACGCTCACTCATATTCCAAGCCACAAACATTAAAATAGGTGCCATACTTGCCAGCGGAATGTTTGATGCATAAGGAGCTAGCATCACAAGGACCAATAAAACAACTAAGCCGTGTATGACTCCTGATAACGGAGAAGCTGCGCCGTTTTTGATATTAGTAGCCGTTCTGGCAATGGCACCAGTTGCTGGAATTCCGCCAAATAGCGAGGTAGCGATATTAGCAATTCCTTGGCCGACAAGCTCTTTATTGCTATTATGCTTGGTTTTAGCCATATTATCAGCAACAACAGCCGATAGTAAAGATTCAATACCTCCAAGCATTGCAATTACGCAGGCAGCCGGAAATAGCATCACGATGTTATCCCAAGTTAAATCTGGGAAGCTAAAAGATGGTAGTTTGCTCGGAATGGCACCGTAAGTAGAGCCAATCGTTGCAACTTTTCCTGGGAACAGTGTAATGGCTACAAGTGTGGAGACAAGAAGACCTAGAAGGGCACCGGGAATTTTAGGTAAAAACTTTGGCGTTGTAATCACGATAGCTAAACAAATAG
>NZ_JBFULJ010001093.1:0-1124 GCF_056400385.1 Priestia sp. P5_B4 | reverse complement strand
AGAATCAAACTCGTTCGGATTTTTTCATTGGTAGAGTGAACATAGGTTTTATGTATGTAACTGCTTCTAGCTGTTGTGTAAAAAACGATCCCTACTAGCTCATTTATCTCATTTGTTCGTCTGTAGATTGAATTGATTGCGTTATGTCCAATCCTCATTTTTGATTTCKTTTTTCCATTAGCTTTTTAACTACTTCTTTTGGCTCCCAGCATGTAAACTGATAAGAAGGACGGGTTTCATAGCCCAGTCTTTTGCATCGATATTTCATTCCCTTATCCAATTTAATACTTTGAAAATGTTGACATGTGGCACAGCAATGAAATGGACTCATGCCTTCCCTTCTTCCCTACTTTAATCTATTTTCTTAATCATACAAATAAAACAAATTTGTATAAAAAAAGCTGCCTGTCGGCAGCTTTCATATGTAGCGTTGAATTATAATTTTACAACATTCTCCGCTTGAGGTCCACGTTGACCTTCAACGATTTCAAATTCAACTTTTTGGCCTTCTTCTAATGTTTTGAAGCCTTCAGATTGGATAGCTGAAAAATGAACGAATACGTCATTTTCGCCTGGTACTTCGATAAAACCGAAGCCCTTTTCACTGTTAAACCATTTTACTGTACCTGTAGTAGCCATGTAAAAAACCTCCAAAAAATGTAAAAATTTTAATATGTTACTCTATATTTACATTTATACCGTAAATAAAAAATTCACATATTATAAAAGAGACCTACGCGAAGTAGATCTCCTTTATAACAAGTGAATTTTCACTAAATCTAATTCGAGTGTATGGTCAAACGTAGTATTCATTACATTTATTAAATTTGGTTGCGTTTACATTATACTATACCTATATGTAAAATGCAAATATTGGGCCATTCTTAGTATATGGCTCAGCCGTTTTGCAAAATATTGATCTTCCTTACGTCAACATGTTATCAATATGGGCGTCGATAATTTCTTTTCGTTTATTTTGCAGGGTCTCAAATAATAACTTAGCTTCTTCTGAAGTTAGTGCAAACGTTGTTGTTTCTTCATGGTTTTCTTCTTTTGTATGAAGCACAAATATGCTTTGTTGAATTCCACTCATACATATTCCTCCTTTTTCGATAGTATAGGCT
>NZ_JBFULJ010001092.1:0-1126 GCF_056400385.1 Priestia sp. P5_B4 | reverse complement strand
GTTTTTTGCAGGTCTCTACGGATTAAGAGGGTCACTTCTTAACGAACGAGTCGAAGAAGCTTTAGCGTTTGTAGGGCTTTTAGATAAACAAAAGGCGTATCCGAAAAGCTTTTCAGGAGGAATGAAAAGAAGGTTAAATATCGCATGCGCAATTGCTCATCGCCCGAAGCTTATCATTATGGATGAACCGACGGTTGGCATTGATCCTCAGTCGCGAAATTATATTTTAACATCTGTAAAAAAGCTAAATGAAATGGGAAGCACAATCATTTATACCAGTCACTATATGGAAGAAGTAGAAGAGGTATGTACAAAAATTGCGATTATCGATCATGGCAAGATTATTGCTGAAGGAACAAAAGAGCAGCTGAAAGCTATTATCACTGATACAAAAGATATTTGGATTGAAGTAAAAGAAGCGGACGATATAGATTGCAGCGGTCTAAAAGAAATTCCAGGCGTAACAGCCGTTACGTATGAAGATGGAATCATTAAAATTAATTCAAGCGCCGAAGTGAATAACTTGAACAAAGTCATTCATTATTTAATGACGCATCATATCGAAATTAAAGCAGTTAAAGAACAAGCCCCTAATTTAGAGACGGTCTTTCTCACGCTGACAGGGCGCAGTTTAAGAGATCTATAAAAGAAAGGAGGAATAACGAATGAATATTATTGCAATTGCTTTAAAAGAAATGAAAAGTGATCTGCGGGATAAGCGTGCATTTATCTTTATGATTCTCTTTCCGCTGGCGCTTGTCCTTATTTTAGGTACAGCTTTGTCTCAAGCCTTTAATAACGATATGAAGATAGACGACAGTTACGTTCTCTACAAAATCGACACAAGTAAGGAAACATCTGCTGCTTTTAAGCAGTTTGCTGCCCATGCAGAAAAATCGGGCATTCATTTTAAAGCGCTGAAAAAAAATCAGGATGGAAAAAAAGAAGTAAAAGAGCAGCGCTATACAGCTTATGTAGAAGTGAAAGGCGGAGACATTCGTCTCTACGGAAATGAAGAAAACAGCATTGAATTCAACATGGTCCAAGGTATGTTAAGTACTTTTGTGGATAAGTACAATGTGGCGATGGAAGTGGCAAAAGTAAACCCTCAGCAAATGGATAATCT
>NZ_JBFULJ010001091.1:0-1128 GCF_056400385.1 Priestia sp. P5_B4 | reverse complement strand
CTTTTATATTAAACCATGCGTAAAAAGACGGCAGAATCATAAGCGTCAGCACAATGATAATCATCGCCCAATTGGTGAAAATTCTTTTTAAATCCCGCGTATAAATATAAACAGTATTTTTCATATGTCCCACCCAGTTTTATTGTTACAAGTTAGCTTATCCATGTTCGAAGAAACATATTTCTGATACTATAGAAAAAGTTAGATAGGGTTTTACTAGAAAGGATGATGAATATGACAGAAAGACTTTATTATAGCAATCCCTACATAAAAACATGGGAAACTGAAGTGATAGAGACGCGCTCTCTTTCGAATGGCTACGTATTAACGTTAAAACAAACCGCTTTTTATCCAGAAGGAGGCGGGCAGCCTTCTGACTACGGTAATATTGCCGGAATCGACGTGAAAGATGTGTATGAAGAAAATGGAGAAGTATATCATATCGTCGATACACTCCCTGAACAAGCGAACGTCACGTGTGAAATTGACTGGCATCGCCGCTTTGATCATATGCAACAGCACAGCGGACAGCACTTACTTTCGGCTCTATTAATCGATACATATGATATTCACACCGTTAGCTTTCACTTAGGAAGCGAAGCAGTCTCTATCGATCTGAATGTACCTCAGTTATCTCATGAGCAGTTATTACACATTGAAAAAGTTGTAAATGACGCTATTTACAGCAACGGTCACATTAAAACGTACGAAGTGAAAAAAGAAGAGCTACATACTCTTGCGCTTCGCAAAGTACCCGACCTAGAAGACGAAGTGGTACGCATTGTGGAAATTGACAGCATTGATGTTTCTGCCTGCTGCGGTACGCATGTGAATCAAATTGGAGAACTTGGCCTTATTAAACTTACGAAAACAGAAAAGCAGCGCGGCAATACACGCCTCTTTTTTAAATGCGGCATGCGTGCATTAGCTGATTATCAGCAGTCTCAAGAAATCGTAGCAGAAATTAGCAATAAATTCAGCACAAGCCGTGAATTAGTTGTAGAACGCATTAAAAAATTGGAGACTGAACAAAAAGAGCTGCAAAAACAACTAGAAGAATTAAAAAATGAAAATGCAGCTTATTTAGCAAGTGAATTAGAAGCCAAAAAAGAAGGTTCATTTCTGTAC
>NZ_JBFULJ010001090.1:0-1130 GCF_056400385.1 Priestia sp. P5_B4 | reverse complement strand
AATATGAGCTAAATAAGGAATACCTTCAATACTTTGGAACGATTCACGACTATTGGCAGCTTTCAAACCTTCTGGTAGAATAACGACATCAATGGAACCTCCACCGATGTCAACCATGACTGTTTCGCATTCTACATACTCATTCGCATCTTCACGATCTTGAAGAGTTAAGTCTTTTTTCAACGCAAAACGTGCACTTTCTCCCTCTTTTAAGCATGCACTTTCTTCTACTACTACTTTTAACGTATTTTCAAATCCAGGTGTATGCACAGTAAACGAATGGTCGCCTAAGAAGCGATTGGCCATGGCTTTTTGAGCCGCCCCAAATGTGCTCTCTTTCTTAAGRAGCCAGATTGGTAACATAGTAGAAAAATAGTCAATTTCAATTGTRTTGTCTTTTTTRTYYTTCGCATGTAACGCATGGTAATACGCAATSGCAGCTAAAAAGGTGATGTATGGAATATGACTWGTAATTTTATTATGTAATTTATTAATGTGATTRTTRGCWAGYAATTGACTWGCTGCAATGTCACCTACTAAGAAATARCGCTCTTTCTCTTCKCCCTSAATKGTTGTRGAAAGTAAAATGCGCTTCTTAAATTCYTCTGGAGCTGTAACCGCATCTGTRAAAAARGARTCKGCWGCTTCTTTTTGMAGTTCAACTACATTCGTTGGAAAATCAAATAGRTATCCATCCATAATGTTCATATCAACAGAGTTACCRCAATCTTTATTAAAACGTGAAATTTTCATTTCTAAACACCTCATYTTTTAAGTTGAACTTATATTCAACTTATTGTACTYGATATAGGATAAATATTCAATATGTGGGAGCAATTTAGTTATCTACAAAACCTTACATATATCAACAATTATGCAAATTAAGTAGAACTTATATCTACAAACAATATTCAGATTCAATATCTTATGTACCTTACTCTATATTATCAACATAATAAGAGCCTGCATCAAAAATGATGCAGGCTCCCCTCTCTTACAACAAAATAATTCTCATGTTCATTTTCCCTTGTGAGGCCCTTTCGTTACGTATATCGGTTCATAACGAGAGTACCATTTTCCCTTGTGAGGCCCTTTCGTTACGTATATCGGTTCATAACGAGAGTACCATT
>NZ_JBFULJ010001089.1:0-1130 GCF_056400385.1 Priestia sp. P5_B4 | reverse complement strand
TGTTTAGGTCTCATTTTTTTAAACTCAAAAACCCCTACCTTAGTGAAAAATTTTGCGATAGGGAATGAAAGAAGATAATCGAGTACTATATTTAATGTTAAGTACTTTATAAAGCTACCGTATGTTAGTCTAAATACCCAAATAGTTGTTATAAAAAATAAGCCTAAAAGGTAAGAGAAATCTAAACGATAATTTGGAAATAAAGCATTTTTTACTTTCCACCACTTATGTCTATCAGCTATTTCACCTAAAAGACTAAAGATATAACCAATAAAAGTTGCGACTGGAAGAAAACGAACAAAAGAATTTTTCCCGATCAATGGAGTAGTTAACCAAGGAATAACTAGTGTACTAAATGATAAAGCCTTTCTTTTATTAATCATAAGAACCCCCACAAGATACAATTTTTATTTATTATCCTATTTATCCAGAAGTTTTATTCAATTAAATGGCTCTACAATCGAAGAAAGTCCTTTCTTTATTACAGGAAAGGACCTTTTTTTGAATAAGAAATTAGTGTATATTAGCTAATTTAGTGCAGAAAACCTTTGACTACTTATAAAAGGGAAAGTAAAGGTGAAAATGCTATAGTAACTTACAAATTGTATAATATTCATTAGCCCATTTTAAGTAAATGATCCATTAGGAATAACATCCAATATCTTGAGCAAACTAATCAAGATGTTTCGTAACATCATCCAAGTAGAAATTGCATAAACGTAACAGAAAAAACTCCCCAAGTGGCAGGGAGTTTTTTCTGTTTTTAAGCTGTATATGATATACAAAGTTAGTTTCATAATCATCTTTATCGGCACTGAAAAAGATCCTTTTAACTACTCATTCAGGTGTTTCTTCTACCATATAGACCTGGATTAGTAATATACTGCTTTTATATCTATAAAAAGAAAAGGGGAGTAACAATGGGAAAACAAGTATATATTATCCATGGATACGGAGCCTCACCATCTAATCATTGGTTTCCTTGGCTAAAAGAAAAATTACTAGCAGATGATCATCAAGTTTCAGTTCTTCATATGCCAAATTCGTCTAACCCGAAGAAAGAAGAATGGTTGAAGACATTGACTAATAAAATAAAGGATTTAGATAACAACACTTATTTTGTAGCACAT
>NZ_JBFULJ010001088.1:0-1131 GCF_056400385.1 Priestia sp. P5_B4 | reverse complement strand
GCCACTGAGCAAGCGCCTCAAGATTCTATGTCTGTAAACCCAGCAGACAATAATGAAAAGCAAATCTTATCACCAATGGTTGGAACGTTTTACGCCAAGCCAGAAGCAGACGCCGAGCCCTTCGTTCAAGTAGGACAAACAGTTGAACGTAAAGATGTTGTATGTGTGATTGAAGCGATGAAGCTGTTTAACGAAGTCGATGCGGGAATAGAAGGAAAAGTGCTTGAAATTCTTGTGAAAGACGGGGACGTTGTTGAGTTTGGACAGCCATTATTTACTGTAAAATCACACTAAAGTATACATACTGTCAGGAGGAGTCATTATGTTTAAAAAGATCTTAATCGCAAACCGAGGCGAGATTGCAGTTCGTATCATTCGGGCTTGTAAAGAGATGGGTATTGCAACCGTGGCGGTGTATTCAGAAGCAGACAAAGATGCACTTCACGTGAAGCTAGCAGATGAGTCATTTTGTATTGGCAAAACGTCTTCTAAAGAAAGCTACTTAAACATTCGTAATTTGCTTACCGTAGCGCAAGTAACCAAGGCAGACGCTATTCATCCCGGCTATGGATTTTTAGCTGAAAATGCTGATTTTGCTGAGATGTGTGAATCCTATGATATTACCTTTATTGGTCCAAAAGCGGAAGCCATCCGTAAAATGGGAGCAAAAGCTGTAGCGCGAGATACAATGAAACAAGCCGGTGTGCCTATTGTACCTGGAACAGAAGGGCTGATTAAAGATAGCAGCTCAGCTATTCCAGTAGCACGAGAAATAGGTTATCCCATCATCGTAAAAGCCACAGCGGGGGGTGGCGGAAAAGGAATGCGACTGGCTCATAGCGAAGAAGAGCTAGAAAAAGCAATTCGTCAAGCTCAGCATGAAGCAGAAACTGCCTTTGGAAACGGCGGCGTATATCTTGAAAAATATTTAGAAGAGCCGAAACACATCGAAATTCAAATCATTGCTGATGAAGAAGGGAATGTGGTTCATTTAGGGGAACGAGATTGTTCAATTCAACGCCGTCATCAAAAGTTGGTAGAAGAAGCTCCGTCTCCTGCGTTAGATGAAAACCTTCGTGCGAAAATGGGCAAGGCGGCAGTCTCGGCAGCTAAAGCAGTCGATTATACAGG
>NZ_JBFULJ010001087.1:0-1132 GCF_056400385.1 Priestia sp. P5_B4 | reverse complement strand
ATTCTGGATCGACAATGAGTTATACCGATGCTCCAGATGCACAAATGCAGTTAAACGAATTCTTAAAGCTGTGTGAAAAACATGATATCTTATGTGATTCATTCCAATTGTCGTCGGGCTATACGTCAATTGAAGATAAGCGTTATGTATTTAATTGGAACCAATCAAAAATTCCTTCACCAAAAAAGATGGTAAACGACTTTCATGATAAAGGTTTACGTTTATGTGCAAATATTAAGCCCTGTTTATTAAAAGATCATCCCTTATTTAATGAGTTAAAAGAAAAAAAGATGTTTATAACAAATAGTCATAACGAAGAACCTGAAATGGCACAATTTTGGGATGAAATAGGTGCTTATTTAGATTTTACCAATAAAGAAACCTACGACTGGTGGAAAGGGCAAGTAAAAGAAAAGCTATTGGATTATGGAATTGATTCCACTTGGAATGATAATAATGAATTTGAAATCTGGAGTAAGGAAGCCATCTGTCACGGTTTTGGGAACAATAAAGAGTTTGAACTGATTCGTGCACTTCATCCACTGCTTATGATGAAGGCTTCCTATGAAGCACAGTTGGAACATAACCCTCAGTTGCGTCCTTATTTAATATCACGATCCGGCTCTGTGGGAATGCATCGTTATGTGCAAACATGGACAGGCGATAATCGCACCAGTTGGAAAACGTTAAAATTCAATATCAAGATGGGGATAGGGCTAAGTTTATCCGGTATTTATAATTTTGGACATGACGTAGGTGGATTTTCTGGCCCTGCTCCTGAACCTGAATTATTCGTAAGATGGATACAAAATGGAATTGTTCATCCGAGATTCACTATCCACTCTTGGAACGATGACGAGACAGTTAATGAACCTTGGATGTATCCTGGAGTTCTAGACTCAATTAGAGAATTAATTAAATTTAGAACAAAAATAATTCCATATATTTATAGTGAGTTGCGCGAAACCTCTAATAGCTACCATCCTATTATAAGGCCTACTTTTTATGATTTTGAACATGATGAAACTACCTTTGAAGAAAATGACGACTTTATGCTAGGTGAGTCTCTGCTGGTTGCTTCCGTTGTTGAAAAAGGAAAAAAAGAGCGAGAAGTATATTTACCAAATAATCC
>NZ_JBFULJ010001086.1:0-1133 GCF_056400385.1 Priestia sp. P5_B4 | reverse complement strand
AAATGGCACAACAGCATAACTTTGAACACATTTATAAACAGCACATGCATGATTTGCTGCGCTATCTTCTCTCTCTTACTCGCAGAAAAGAATCAGCGGAAGATTTAATGCAGGAGACCTTTTACCGGGCACTTTTACACTTAGAAACATATAAAGGCGAAGAAGTGAAGCCTTGGCTGTTCAAAATTGCTTATCACGCCTTTATTGACTGGTATCGAAAAGAAAAAAAACGCCCTACTGTCGAAATAGAAGAATGGCACTTTACTCCTCAGCCAAGTGCTGAAGAACAAGTGATGATTCAAAGTGAAATCGACGGATGGCTTTCTGATGTATCTGCTTTGCCTCCGGCTAAGCAGAATATTGTACTGTTACGAGATTATCACGGCTTCACATATGAAGAGATTGCAGAAATGACTGGCTATACTCTGTCAAAAGTGAAAATGGACTTGTATCGTGGTCGTCAACAATTGAAAAAAAGAAAGGAAGAGGACGGATGAGCTGTCAAGATATGAAGCATCAATGGGAAAAATATAAAAACGGCACTTTGACAGACAAAGAAGCAGAAGCACTTGAAGAACATACGGAAAATTGTGAAGCATGCTCGGCTCATTTKGAGCACTTGCTAACTGAAGATGAACTGTTATCGCCAACTTCATCAGCTACTTCACTAAGTGACGATACGATGTTGGATAATAAAAAAGTTAAAAAGTCCATTTATATCGCCAAATGGAAGCAGCGCCTTTCAAATGTGACAACTGTCATTGGCTCTGTCGTTCTGCTATGGATAATCGGCAGCTTTTTATCTATTGTATATTATCATCAATCAAAAACCGAATACATAAACAGCGTGAATCAAGCGGCTATCGAATCTGCTTTTCCGAACGTTCATATACGTGAAACCACTTCTGATACACAGTCCTTTTTCCGCATGCAGTCGCAAATGGAAGCTTATAAGCAAATTGGACGTGAGGAGCAGGCCATTGGGACGTTTACATTTCATCAGCTGTTTGATAAAACAAGCGGTGTAGAAAAAGAATTTTCCGGCGGCAAATACGACCTTAACCTTTCTTTTGTCTATCCTGATCCCAAAAAACTAAAGCTGCATGCAAAAGAGTATAAGGAATGGACAAACG
>NZ_JBFULJ010001085.1:0-1135 GCF_056400385.1 Priestia sp. P5_B4 | reverse complement strand
TCTGGAAAGTCTCCCTCATAATGCCATTTTGCTTTATCATAAACCACTGTCATATTTTCCTTCTCTTTTTTTGCTTCTTTTATTACTTCAGGTCTAGCTGATTCACTTCGAATCATAGAATTCGATTTTTCTTCGCATCCTTGTAAAAATAAAAAAGTAAACATAAATAACGAAATGTATTTTAATTTGTGCAAAAGTGGTCCTCCAAGTCTAATAAAATATTTACTAATAGCAAAGCAGTAACAACTTTCAATTTCATCTATATCATCGCTCCATTTTTTAGGGGATTCCTATAAAATAAAAATTATACCTTAAAAAAAGAAGCCATTCCTTTTTAGGAACGCTTCTTTTAATAAACTTTTTTCTTTCTATTAGTAACCATMTACCGTAACATCAGTAATGGACCCATCATTAGGACTTACTTGATACCAACCTTGTGTAGCTGTATGTTCCTCTCCTGTTTCTTCATTATCCACAACATTTTCATAAACATGGATAATATAGTTTCCTGAGTCGTCAACGTGATCATATGTTACAAGGAGAGGTGAATCTTCAGATATGCCTTGCTGATCACGAACTAGCTGGATAGCTTGCTCTTGGGAAACTGTTTGTACGGCTGGTTCCTCTTCCTCAATTGCTTCTGTATCTTCTTCTTGCTCTGGTTCTGATTCCGTTTGGACCTCATCCTCTTTTGCCTGAGCTTCCTCTTCCTCCTGCTGTTTCTTCTCTTCTTCTGCTAAACGTTCTTCCTCCGCTTTACGATCTGCTTCTGCCTGAGCTTCAGCTTCTGCATCAGCTWTGGCCTGCGCCTCTTCTTCTATCTGCGCATAGTAATCATCTAATTCCTTTTCCATTTGCTGCTGTTCAAGGTCTGATAATTGCTTTTGTTGTTCTTGTATTTGGTTTTGAAGCAAAGAAATTTGTTCTTCTGAAGCATTATCAACAAAATTGATGTTTTCTATATAATCACCACTGGCGTCAAAATTAACTTCCATCATACAAAAAACATTTTGCTCTTGATTAATACCATAGTATATCCAAGTAGGTGACAATCAGTATATTTACTATGGTATTAATCAAGAGCAAAATGTTTTTTGTATGATGGAAGTTAATTTTGACGCCAGTGGTGATTATA
>NZ_JBFULJ010001084.1:0-1139 GCF_056400385.1 Priestia sp. P5_B4 | reverse complement strand
ATGGTGGGGCTAGGGATTTTGTATATTCCTCTTGAAGATGTAGTGAAAATTGTTACACCAGGTTATGTGGTCGTATGTGCAGCAGTTGTTATTGCTATGGTAGCAACGGGTTATTTTGTAGGTAAAATGATGAAAATGCATCCAGTGGATGCTGCAATTGTAACAGGTTGTCACAGTGGTTTAGGAGGTACGGGAGACGTAGCGATTTTATCAGCTTCCAACCGTATGTCACTTATGCCATTTGCTCAAGTAGCAACAAGACTTGGAGGCGCTTCCACTGTTATTTTAGCTACGCTTCTTATGAAACTTTTAGGAGTATAAAATCAAAACAAAAAAGCAGCTCGGTTCGTATGAGCTGCTTTTTTGTCTTATGAAACGCTAACAGGTTTTAAGATAAATTCTTCCACAACTTTTGCCACACCGTCGTTCATGTTTGTATCTGTTACATGGTTGGCTTTTTCTTTAATATCTTCAGGAGCATTTCCCATTGCTACGCCAAGTCCTGCAAATTCAATCATGGCAAGATCATTATAACTGTCGCCAATGGCAATCACTTCATCGCGTGTAATGCCAAGCTGTTGAATTAATAAGTGGAGACTTGTCCCTTTTGTGACGCCTTCTTCTGTAAATTCAAGGAAGTATGGTTTAGAGCGCATTACGCTTAGCTCTCCTTGAAGCTGCTTTTGAAGTTTCTTTTCAACGTGAACCAGCATTTCCGGTTCTGCAAGCATGAGTACTTTTACAACAGGTYCTGTAACGGCATCAGTAAAAGATGAAACAACACGGATCGGCAGACCTGTAATGTCACTTTCAATATCCGTAAATTTATTTTCTACTTCGGTTATAATTTCATCTCCCACGTATGTATGAATTAAAACGCCTTCTTCGCGGCTAATATCGTCGAGACGTGCAACAGTTCTCGGAGACAATGTACTGCTAAATAGCTCTTCATTTGTTAGGCAATTAATGATTTTTGCCCCATTAAACGATAAAATAAAGCTTCCGTACTTTTCTAATTCGAGCTCTTTCGCAATGTGAACCATTCCGTAAGTTGGTCGTCCAGAAGCAAGTACAACTTTCACTCCCGATTCTTGCGCCTTCATTAATGCTTCTTTTGTGCGCGGAGAAATAGTGTGATC
>NZ_JBFULJ010001083.1:0-1140 GCF_056400385.1 Priestia sp. P5_B4 | reverse complement strand
CTGCTGGACCTGGAGGAGCGCTGATTGCTTACGGGGCCATTGGAATTATGGTTTACTTTCTCATGACTAGTCTTGGAGAAATGGCCACGTTTATGCCGGTATCAGGTTCTTTTTCAACGTACGCCAGTCATTATGTAGACCCAGCTCTTGGCTTTGCGCTCGGCTGGAACTATTGGTTTAACTGGGCTGTTACGCTCGCTGTAGAAATAGCTGCTTCTGCTATTATTATGAAGTTTTGGTTCCCTGATGTGCCAAGTATTATCTGGAGTGCTTTGTTTTTAGGCTTAATTTTTTTACTTAATTTCCTATCTGTAAAAAGCTATGGAGAATCTGAATATTGGTTTGCTCTCGTAAAAGTAGTAACCATCATTGTGTTTATCGGAGTGGGCCTTCTGACCATATTTGGCATTTTCGGCGGTGAATATATCGGTTTTAAAAACTTTACATTAGAAGAAGCGCCGGTCAACGGCGGATTTCTGTCCGTACTAAGCATTTTCTTTATCGCGGGATTTTCTTTTCAAGGTACAGAGCTAGTCGGCATTGCGGCTGGGGAAAGTGAAAACCCTCAAAAAAATATACCAAAAGCCATTCGCCAAGTCTTTTGGCGCATTCTTCTATTTTATATTGCAGCCATTGCTGTAATTGGGCTCATCATTCCTTACACAAGTCCATCTCTTCTAGGAGGAGATGTGGATAACATTGCTGTTAGTCCATTTACGCTTGTTTTTGAAAAAGCAGGAATTGCTGCAGCTGCTTCAGTGATGAATGCTGTTATTCTTACCTCGGTTTTATCAGCCGGAACTTCTGGCTTATATGCTTCTACGCGAATGTTGTGGTCCATGGCAAATGAAGGGCAAGCGCCTAAAGCGCTTCGAAAAATTAATCGTCGAGGAATTCCAGTAAACGCGCTTGTTTTAACCACTATCATTGGCGGTCTTGCCTTTTTAACATCAATTTTTGGCGATCAAATGTATATGTGGCTTTTAAACGCTTCAGGCATGAGCGGATTTATTGCGTGGATTGGTATTGCCATCAGCCACTATCGTTTCCGAAAAGCATATGTTGCTTCAGGACGGGATATAAATKAACTGGCGTATAAAGCAAAATGGTTTCCTCTAGGTCCTGTTCTTGCATTTGGAA
>NZ_JBFULJ010001082.1:0-1143 GCF_056400385.1 Priestia sp. P5_B4 | reverse complement strand
GTGCAAGAGYTTCACTTTCAATATCGAGCCATCGCTTCTCTTTTTCTACTTGTTTAACATTTCTCTCACGAACGTTAACTTTATAGGCGTTCAAACCGTTCTCTTTTAATTGACGTTTAATATCTGCTTTTACCTTGTTTACATCTTCAGTATCCTCTACCTCGACTTTTACATCTTTTGAGTCTGAACCAACACTTAGAACGGCATATTTATCAGATACATCCCTAAGAATAGCATCTAAATCCTTATCTTTAGTGTTTGAAGTTGTATCAGCGTTCTGACAAGCTCCAAGTAATAATGCGAAACAACTAAGAAATACAATATTTTTTATTAATTTCATGCTTTCCTCTCCTTATAGATTTAATTGTTCTGTCTTAAACGAACCATACAATTATTTCATAAAATAGAAAAAAATAAAAATATAATTTTTGCTTATAAGTGAATACCATATACATCGCTAGTTTACATAAATACTCTTCCAGAACCCATAATAAAAAAGAACTCTTGATACAGGACAGAGGACTTCACCCTGTTTTTGAGACAGGAATCAAAACACCTTTTATACATATTCTMTCCTCTCTCAAAATAGTATTTTTAGGAAAAATATGATATTGTTTACATACGGTTATATTTTGGTACTTTATAATTGTGAATTCTGATAAAAAGCTACCTCGCTTGCCAATGCCGGGGGAGCTTTTTATTTTTGCTACAATTCTTCGAAAGGAGTATTTGATGTTATTAAAAACGCTAGTTACAGCATTTATTGGAGGTATTCTTTTTCCTTTGTCAACAAAATTATTTATGCAGAAAAGACCACTAACAAAGACATAAATTATATTACAATGAGTTTGTCATTCGCTATTATCTTCTTCATTGTGCTTCTATTTACAAACACCTTCACTTAAAAAGAGCAGAAGACCTAAATATTTTCAGTCTATTAAGGAGTCTTTTATTGAAGTTACAAGTTCAAAGATTATGACAAGAGTAAGTATAGATAAAGCTATCTGTAGAGGTAAATTAAATGCATATACAAATATTACAATTAGAGCATATATAATACCTAAAATTATATTTTTTTTATTCTTAGTTTTTTCGTGATTACTCATTTGAAAAACTCCTTAATAGACTGAAAATATTTAGGTC
>NZ_JBFULJ010001081.1:0-1143 GCF_056400385.1 Priestia sp. P5_B4 | reverse complement strand
ATGATGCAATAAAAGTTGATAGATCAATAGGGAGATGTTTCATAAAGATGATCAAACAAGATGAATATTGGAATGAAGTAGCTAATAAAAAAGAATTTACTACGCCTTTTCAACCTGAATTATTCCTAACACATGTTAATCACAATGCTGCCATATTAGATTATGGTTGTGGGTATGGACGGACTTTATTGGAATTAAGAAGTTACGATTATAACAATTTACATGGTGTAGACTTTTCAGAAGAAATGATTAAAAGAGCTAAGTCTCATAACTCAGAAATCGATTTTCAAGTTATTCAAAGTGGGAAGCTTCCTTTTCCTAATGATTCTTTGGATGCTGTCTTACTTTTTGCAGTTTTAACATGTGTTCATAAAAGTGATGAACAAAATGCTATTTTAAATGAGATTAAACGGGTACTAAAGCCAGGAGGTATTATTTACATCAACGACTTTCTACTAAATAGTGATGAAAGAAATAAATTACGTTATGAAAAGGGACTCACYAAGTATCATAAATATGGGGTTTTTGAATTACCAGATGGAGCCATTTTACGTCATCATAGCGAAGAACGCGTGAAAGAATGGATAGATCAATTTGAAACCTTAGAATACAAGAAATTAGAATATACAACTATGAATGGAAATCGTTCAAATGRTTTAGTGTATATGGGGAAATTACATTGAATTTATTATAGAAAAAATATCAAGGGAGAATTGTAATGGTAGAGAAATTAGAGCTGGAAAAGATTAATCTTCAAGAAATTACAAAAGATATTAAAGATCAACACGTGAATTTTCCTGTATCAAACATTAATAATCACTGCCTTCGTAAAGCTGTATTTTCAGGCGAATACAAATGGCACTATCATTCTAATTCAGATGAACTTTTTATGATTATGGAGGGAGAACTTTTAATTGATTTTAAAGATAAGGATACAGCGGTGTTAAAACCGAATGATATGTTACTTATACCAGCTGGAACAATACATAGAACCAGAGCGAAACAAAGAACAGTAAACCTCTGTTTCGAGGATATAAACGCTGATACGATAATTGTTGATGAGTAAATGAAATAATATAAACACTGTAAAAGCCATTTAAGATAATTCTTAAATGGCTTTTACGTATGTACAGATAAATTCCT
>NZ_JBFULJ010001080.1:0-1145 GCF_056400385.1 Priestia sp. P5_B4 | reverse complement strand
GTTTTTTTCGTGTAAAGCGCTGTKAAATATAAAAAGAAAAGGAGGAAACAAAATGAACAAAATCATCACGCGCGAAGAAGCAATAGAAAAAATAACAGATGGCGCACGCATTATGGTAGGTGGATTTGGTCTTGTTGGAAGCCCGCTTAGTCTGATTGAAGCGATCGCCAAATCAAACCTTAAAGATTTAGAGATTATTAGTAATAACCTCGGTGAACCTKGAAAAGGATTAGGTGTATTGGTTCAAAAAAAACAAGTAAAAAAAGCCATAGGTTCTTATTTTACTTCCAACCCTGAAGTTGTACACGCTTATCAACAACAAGAACTCCAAGTGGAGCTCATCCCGCAAGGAACAATGTCCGAGGCTATTAGGGCAGGAGGAGCAGGCATCGGAGGATTTTATACGCCTGTGAGCGTAGGGACTCAGCTTGCGGAAGGAAAAGAAGAACGAGTATTAAAAGGAAAGAAATATGTTTTGCAAGAATCGCTGCACGCAGATGTAGCTCTAATAAAAGCTAAAAAAGCAGATCGACTCGGAAATCTTATTTACAGCAAATCAGCGAGAAACTTTAATCCAATGATGGCAACGGCTGCTGATATCGTGATTGCTGAAGTAGAAGAAGTGGTTGAAGTTGGGCAGATTTCTCCTGAAGAAATTGTAACTCCTCATTTATACGTTACTTATATCGTAATGAAAGGAGAACAATAAGATGAACGTCAAACAATATATTGCTGCGCGTGCTGCAAAAGAGCTTTGTCACGGAGATGTAGTGAACTTAGGAATCGGCATTCCTACTTTAGTTGCTAATTATATTTTACCCGATGTTCACGTGTTTTTACATTCAGAAAACGGGATTCTTGGCGTTGGCCCTACTCCTGAAGAAGGTTATATAGATCCAGAACTTGTGAATGCTGGAAAGCTGCCCGTCACGGTTTTGGAAGGTGCCTCATTTTTTAACAGCGCTGATTCCTTTGCCATGATACGGGGAGGCCATGTGAATGTATCGATTCTTGGAGTGCTTCAAGTAGATGAAGCAGGCCGAATTGCAAACTGGGCTGTTCCTGGGAAAAGTGTTCTTGGCGTAGGAGGAGCAATGGATTTATTAGAAGGCTCAAAAAAAGTTATTGTTACGACTCTTCATACG
>NZ_JBFULJ010001079.1:0-1145 GCF_056400385.1 Priestia sp. P5_B4 | reverse complement strand
AAACAAAGAGCAGCCTTTAATTAAAGGTTTGCTTTTTGTTTTCATCAATCATTTTAGTTATTATGGTAAGCAGAAAAAATAAAGTAAAAGTTATTATAGCTATTTAAGGATTTTATGTGTAATCTTACGCTTAAGAATCAGATGCGTCACCCTAAGGAATCCTTGGAGCGATCAAAATGCCTTTGTTAATTGCATGAACTGATAGAAAAGAAGCGCCCTCCGGCAACTTCTTTTCGCTTTTCCTATTCATACGTCAGATTTTCACTTACAAAATAATCATTTATATTTAGTCTCTTAAAAATGACAGCAGCGCTTCGTTAAATTCGTGTGCATGCGTGGCATTTAAGCCGTGTGGACCGCCTTTTATTAAAGCTAACTTGGAACCAGAAATGGCTTCATGCGTTCGCTTTCCGCTATATTCGAATGGAACAATTTCGTCTGCATCACCGTGAATAATAAGAGTAGGTATTGTAAACTTGGCTAGATCGGCTCTGAAATCCGTTTTGCTGAAAGCAGCTATACAGTCTAGTGTCCCTTTAGGCGATGCGGCGGCTGCAATATCGCGGTTGTAAAGTCGAAATGGTTCGCTGACTAAGTCATTTCCGTCTTCAACCCCAAAAAATGTTTTTGTAAAATCATCAAGGAAAGCTAAGCGATCATTTTTTACGCCGTTTTCAAATTCTTGGATTCCTGCATCATCTAATGCTCCTTCAGGATGATCTTCTGACTTATAAAGAAATGGTGGTACAGCTCCTGCAAATACAGCTTTTTCTACTCTATCTGTTCCGTAAGTTCCTACGTAACGAGCTACTTCTCCGCCGCCCATTGAAAACCCGACTAGTGTCACATTTGTTAAATCCAAATGTTCTAGCAGCTGATGTAAATCAGCAGCAAATGTTTCATAATCGTAGCCGTCCCATGGCTGAGAAGACTTTCCGAACCCTCGGCGGTCATACGTTATAACTCTGTATCCAGCCTCAACAAGAGCCGGAACTTGATATTCCCAAGACCGTCCGCTTAGCGGCCAGCCGTGAATTAAGACAACCGGCTTTCCTGTCCCGTGATCCTCGTAGTATAGTTCAATAGGTGCTTCATTTTCTTTTCCTACATTAATTTTTGCCATTTCGCTACCTCCAGTATATAGT
>NZ_JBFULJ010001078.1:0-1146 GCF_056400385.1 Priestia sp. P5_B4 | reverse complement strand
CTTGTAGATGTAGTAATATATTTTTATCAATTTCATCCATAAAATCTACAAGAGAATGCTCGTTTGTCCGTTACACAGTTGGGAAAGCTGGTTGGTTTATCTACCCCTGCTGTTAATGAAAGAGTAAAAAAACTTGAAGAAAAAAATATAATAGATGGATATAGAGCAATAATTAATCCTGAAAATTTTAACAAACCTGTAACTGCTTTTATTTTATACAGCAATACAAACTGCGGACAATTTGTAGAATATTGCAAAGAACACCCTGAAGTTATCGAATGTCATCGTCTGGCAGGTCAATACAACTACTTAGTAAAAGTTTTAACTAATTCCGTTCAATCTCTTGAAACATTCATTGATGAATCTATGGCTTTTGGGCAGCCATCTACATTGATTAAACTTTCCTCACCAGTTGTTTATAAAGCAATAAAGTAGGTTAATAATCTACTCTTTTTTATTACTGAATCTATTCAAGGTAATTCTATTATAAGAAGAACATGTTCTGCTAGCTGGTCACCTTTTTAACTGACCAGCTAGCAGAATTAGAAGTGCATAGAATTTACAATTGCAGTTACCATACTGTCTGTTCTCGGCAGGTATTTTTCTATACGTTCATATGTTATAATAGAGAAAGAACATAAATTAAAATTATATGGTCTCTTTGTACCCTAGGTTTCCTTATAATGGAAAGAGGTACTTTTATGAATATACTTGAAATAAAAAAAACGCTTTATACTCTTATTCAATATGAGGATAGTGCTATTACTCATACCATTCCTCAAGTACTGGAACTGTCGTATTGTAAAACATCTAAGATTTTTCAAATCACTACACTTACGGATCAAAAAACCTTAAATTATAACGATTATGATATAGATAACGCTTCTGAAGCTTTATACAAGATCTTAAACTGAAGAAAGCGATTCAATGATTCTTCTATCTTTTATTTAACAAACGTGCGATTGCACAATATGTTATTTTAAACAAAAGAAACTCCTGATATATGTTCAGGAGTTTCTTTTGTTTTTCTAATGTATACAAGATACAAATCTAATTTTAAAAAACTATCTAAAAATATTTAAAACAGCACGAAATCGTAAAGACGATGCCACTATTTCTTTAATTAGAAACTTTCTCTGAAAGTAG
>NZ_JBFULJ010001077.1:0-1147 GCF_056400385.1 Priestia sp. P5_B4 | reverse complement strand
ATGTAGCGGATTGTAAAGTGATGCGCCTAAAAAGCCTAAAACGGCTGAAACAGCAGCAGTGGCGACAAACACAACGGCAATTCCTAGCATAATTTTACCAAGACGCTTCATTTCGTTCATGTTTGCGATCGCCGAAGCCACACTAAAAAAGACAAGGGGAACGATAATCATGAACATCAAATTGAGAAACAAATCACCAAAAGGCTTCACGACTGCCACATCGGGGCCAATAGCATATCCTGCTATCCCGCCAATTAAAATAGCGAGAAGCAGAATAAGCGATGATCTGTACGTTTTAAATACACTTAAAACCATAGTTAGATTTCCTCCAAACAATAATAGCTTTTTTACTACGCAAGAACAGCTATTATTTGCTCATTGCATACGTAGTAACGACTGGCTTTACATCTTTACGCACCAAATCTTCGTATGTTTCTCGCTCTACAGCAAGACGAGCTTCTCCATTTTTCACAAATACAACAGCAGGGCGCGGAATACGGTTGTAATTGCTAGCCATTGAATAGTTGTAGGCACCTGTAGAGGACACTGCTAATAAATCTCCTTGATTAACGCGCGGTAAATCAATATCCCAAATAAGCATATCTCCTGATTCACAGCATTTACCCGCAATTGATACTGTTTCATCTTTTTTATCCGTCACTCTATTAGCCAAGACAGCTTCATGTTTTGCATCGTAAAGAGCAGGACGGATATTATCGGTCATACCGCCGTCAATTCCTACGTATTTTCGTACACCTGGAATCTCCTTCGTTGATCCAATTGTATAAAGCGTTGTACCTGCTTCTCCTACGATGCTTCTTCCAGGCTCAATCCAGACTTCTGGAAGGGTATAATTCTGTTCAGTTAACGTGCGGCTTAGCTTTTCTGTCAGTGCATCTACATAATACTCAACTGGAAGAGGAGAGTCGCTTTCGGTATAACGAATACCAAAACCACCACCTACGTTTAAAACTTTTACTTCAAATTCCATTTTATCACGAATGCTGAATAAGAAATCAGTTAAAATATCAATGGCGCGAGAAAAACCATCTACTTCAAAAATTTGCGAACCAATATGACAATGAATGCCTAAAAGATCGTAGTAAGGCTTTTCTAACGCAGAACTTACCGCTTTCATGGCTTGGTC
>NZ_JBFULJ010001076.1:0-1148 GCF_056400385.1 Priestia sp. P5_B4 | reverse complement strand
GAACTATTTGCGATTATCATTGAAAGTGTACTAATCACTAAATCTTGGACGTTATTAAAAATCTGGCATTATAACACAGCAAAATATATCAAAACAAGTATATTTAGCTACGAGTGATCCTGTATTGCTGTAGGAATTACCTTTATCATATACGAGTTTTTTAGAGTAGAGGAGGGGTATTTTTTTACCCCTCCTCAAATATTAAAAAGTGTGTTATAATGCCAGATTTTTAATAACGTCCAAGATTTAGTGATTAGTACACTTTCAATGATAATCGCAAATAGTTCTTCTGGGTAGGGTGATTTTTTGTAGTCCTTTTTTGTAAAAAGGGTGAGAAAAAATCACCCTATGCAAAGAGTTAAAAATATGATAAAAGCAGTTTCTACCTCATGTAGAAACTGCTTTTATGTTAAATTCTGAGGGGGAAAATTGTCCTGTATCCCTGGCTATTTGTACATGTTTATTGGCATTGTTAACGCTAAGTTACCGTTTAGTGAGTTCCCTTTTTAAATTATTTTTCAACTCAGTGGAAGCAGCTTCTGTAATGGTTGTTACATTCCATTCCATTCTTTCTTTTGCTCGTATCTAAATTTGTTACAAACGTCTGCTACAATATAACCACGACATCTCATTTTGTGTTCAACTATGTCATCTTGAATGGATTGATAGATGTCTTCATCGAATAAAATCATCTGTCTTTTTTTTATTCATCATCGTCATACTCTCTGATTATTTCTTTTAACATATCATGCGGGTTTTCCATTGAGATTGCACAAAGCTCCATCATCCTAATGTTAGCCCTAATTAAATTTTTAAGATGTTCTCCTCGACCAGATTATTGACTGAAAATAGCTAATGCGTAAACCAGTTTTTTTAAAAATTGCTGTCGAGACTGATTAGATTTCTTTGCTAACTCATCAATTTTTTTCAACAGCAATAGGATCAACATTTCTTATTTTAATTTCCCATACTTCATGTTAATTCTCTAAAATAGTGGTGCCTCTCAAAAAATAGAGAGAAGAGCATAAGGGGTTTTTGCTATCACATGGCGTGATAGGCTAGGCAGAGCCTAGCAAAACCATGATATCATACAAAATCTTCAAGGAACCCCCTCAGCGCACCCTCAAATTAAGGGACAGTCCCTTCAC
>NZ_JBFULJ010001075.1:0-1152 GCF_056400385.1 Priestia sp. P5_B4 | reverse complement strand
ATGCCAAAAGCTGTTGTCTTTCCAGTACCGGTTTGAGCTTGTCCAATTAGATCTTTACCCGTCATAGCTATCGGAATGGATTCAGCCTGAATCGGCGTAGCCTCTTCAAAACCCAAGTTATGAACTGCCTTTTCAATGGCCTTGCTTAAATTAAAATCAGAAAATTTTTTCATTTTTTCGTGCTCCTTCTCTTACTTAAATTCAGAAATGAGAAAAGTACTCTTTAACGAGAGATATTATTTATTCATTTCTGCGTATTGAAAATCAGAGTTATTATTCACGAACATCTTATTTTAGCGTATCTATACAAGGCGAATTTATGCCTTATTTTATCCGCGCTTCCGTGTATTTATAAATTTTTATAGGATTTATAAAGTGTGGTTTAATTTAGAAAGATATGGTTCTCACTATTTCTTTTTTAAAAGGTATACTATTTAGAAGGAGGGATGATGTAGTTATGTATTATAACCATAGGAAGAAAAATCAAGAGCTTTTACCTAAAGAACAAATAGAGATTTGGGAATGTGAATCAGAAGAATGTAATGGTTGGATGAGAAAAAATTTCTCTTATCAAAAACACCAAAAGTGTCCTTTATGTGGCCATAAAATGAGAACAGGAGAACGGCTTTTAGATGCGTCTCCTAATCMCCATCAAAAATAATTCATGTCCGTCTGTTGTATAAATCTATAAAAAACTTACGGCACTTCTTTAACTGAAAGTAAACTTCTTACCAAACAAACATGCCATATTTGCTTTATATTTCTAGTGTATGGTTAACTAGTTCATACCTTGTATCCTTCGTATGACCCAGAAACCAGACTTAAAACGCTGGTTTTTCTATTATAACGGGATTTTAAAATCAGATATAATATGTCTTTTGCTAGCTAGTGAAACCAAAAGTAAAAAAAAGACYCCTAKGTGGAGTCTTTTTTACTCATTTTAATTATGCTACTTTATGAACGTTAGCAGCTTGTGCTCCACGTTGRCCTTGTTCGATGTCAAACGTTACTTTTTKACCTTCKTCTAAWGATTTAAAGCCTTCACCTTGAATAGAGCTGAAATGTACGAATACATCGTCTCCGCCTTCAATTTCGATAAARCCGAAGCCTTTGTCTGCATTAAACCATTTYACTGTACCTTGTTCCATAATA
>NZ_JBFULJ010001074.1:0-1156 GCF_056400385.1 Priestia sp. P5_B4 | reverse complement strand
GTATAAGAGATTGCTAGTTGGACAATAATAAAAAATAGGAACTTGCATAAAGGAGGTCAAACTATTGAGCGAATATAAACAGGTTTTCTCTACATTTATTAATGAAGAACGATTTGATTTACATTCATACCTTACTTATTTATTTATCAATGAATGTCAGGAAGATGTAGTAAATCAGCTAGAACAGAAACATGTAAACCAATAAATTTATAAATAGGAAAAAAGAAAGGGTAAATAATAATGAATGGAAAAATCGTGTAGGTGACTTTATCTTTCTGAGCAGAAGGAATAGGTCGCCTGTTGGTATTTCTACTTAAATATATAATACACTAAACTCATTGTTAAATCTTTTTAAAGATTAAAGGACTTATAACGGAAGTACTTTATTATTTACTTAAGCTAACGGGGTAGGTTAGTTTAATATTTGGACAATTTATTTTTCTGGGTTTTTCTTGAAAATGGATGGTTCTTTTTTAACGTGAAATTGCTCTTTTAAAAAGCCCCTTAAATTTCTCTCTATCTTCGGGTGCAAATGGTTTTGGCCCCTTTGTACGCTTTCCGCTTTTTCGAGCCATTGCACTCAAATAACGTGTTTGTAATAATTGGTCAATGTTTTCATTTGTATAGCTAGACCCATTATGGTGAAGTACCGCACACCCTTTTGCTAAACCTAGCGAAGCAAGACCATAATCTTGCGTAACGATTATATCCCCTTTTTCTACTAACCCCATAATCCGATAATCCGCAGCATCTGCTCCAGAATCAACATAAATGGTTTCCACTCCTGATGGTTGTTCCACATTAGAAAAATGAGAAAAGCTAGTAACAAGGATAACAGGAATTTCAGCATTCGTACCTTCAGAGATAATGATATCTTTTACCGGACAAGCATCTGCATCAACATAAATTTTCATCTTTACCTCTCCCCGTAAATAAGTTTGAGTTGATGATAATGGAAGATTTAGCCTTTGTCAAACGATAAAGATAGTTTACCTAAAATTATTAAAAAACAGTTGTTGTATTAAAGCGCGCGTTTGATGCTCTCTTTTGTAAAAGGAGAAGCCAATTTGATCTCACGTAACCTTCTAAAGTATGAAAAAGATGTTATTATCACTTATGAAACCCATAATAATATTGATGTGGTTTCTATTTATTG
>NZ_JBFULJ010001073.1:0-1158 GCF_056400385.1 Priestia sp. P5_B4 | reverse complement strand
ACAGTTATATCCCTTTACAAAGTATTTGCGCGCGCGGTAAAGAGCTGATTTTAACGTAGTCATCTGCATATTTAATAACTCCGCAATTTCTTCATATTTAAATCCAAATCCATATTTTAATAGAAGCAAATTGCGATACTTAGGATTCAATTTATTTAAAATCGCCTGACATTCAGCCGCTTCTTCATTTCTAAGCACCTGCTGAATAGGCGTATACATAACAGGCTCTTCTTTGTAAGAAGACGTATAGCGGTCTTTCACTGTTTTACGCCTTCCTAAATCACACCGTTTATTTAATGCGACGCGAAACATCCAAGCTTTTATTTTTTCAGGATCGACCATTTCTTGTTTTTCTAAATATTTTAATGCTACTTCTTGCGTAATATCTTCGGCGTCTTGTCTATTCACGCCATTTTTCAACAAATAAGCCAGCACCTGATTTAAATAATCTTGCAATTCCTCGCCGCACATAATAAGTTCTCCCTTGCTATTTTAGTTTTTCTTTTAGTTCGTTTGGCAGCTCATTTTCATTCAACATGTAAACCTGAGGAGTATCTACTTGATCTTTGTAATAAAAAGCAACAAGATAATCTCCTGTGTCTCGTAAATTAGCACGTTGAAGAAGTGTTTCTACCTGCTGATTGTTTTTTACTTTAATTGATTTCTCATCCTTCGTTAGAGGTGTAAAATCTTCTTGAAGACGATAATCATTTTTAAGATGAGAAGAATTTTTAAAGACTTCGGTTTTTTCTACGTCCTTTGGCATAAGGCGAGCACGTTCATATAAATGCTCTTTCTTCAGCCATGCTTCTACTTCGCTATATGACTTCTCCCAAGATGCTTCTTGAACATACTGTCCTTTTCCATCCATGAAATTGATTGACGCCCAGCTTTCTTTTGTGCTATACATTTCATCAAACGTTTCGTTCATCATCGACTGTTTGACTACGTGTATAAGCTCTTGCACTTTTTCTGGATTTGTAATATTAATGGAATTTGACTTTCCTGGAACAGAAAAACTTACGCTTTTAATTTTATCTGTGTTTTGTGTTCGTAAAAGCGGATGGAAATTTTCTTTATACTCTTTTGTTTCCGAAATTTCTTTATAAAAAGCTTTATAGTCTGAAAATGGAATAAAGTACTCTCGAACTATTTGCT
>NZ_JBFULJ010001072.1:0-1160 GCF_056400385.1 Priestia sp. P5_B4 | reverse complement strand
CATGATGAGATATAAATCTTTGAGRTTGGGGGCAAAAATGATGCCTTTTTATACATTAAAAGACGGTGCAACTTTGTACTATGAACAACAAGGGGAAGGAACACCTATTATTTTCATTCACGGAGTTTGGATGAGCAGTCGTTTTTTTCATAACCAGCTTTCTTTTTTTTCAAAACAGTATCAAACTATTCTTTTGGATTTAAGAGGACATGGAAATTCAAGTCATACTCCATACGGCCATACAATTTCCACTTATGCTCATGATGTGCATGAGTTTATAACCACTCATCAATTAAAAGACGTCATATTAGTAGGCTGGTCGATGGGTGCTTTTGTTGTGTGGGAATATTTGAAACAATTTGGTCAAGAAAATGTAAAAGGAAATATTATTGTAGATGAAATGGCTTCAGATTTTAAATGGCCCGACTTTCCGATCGGTGCATTTGATTTACCTGCGCTTATTTCGCTGATGCAGGGTATTCAGCTTGATCGAACAAGTACATTAGAAAATTTTATTCCGCTTATGTTTAAGGATGAATTAACTGAAGAAGATAAACATTGGGTTATGAAAGAAGTAACGAAAATGCCTGAGTCGATAGCCAGTGCTATTTTGTTTGATCAATCCATAGTGGACTATCGAGATTTTCTACCGTTTATTGCAATCCCTACCTTACTATGCTTTGGAAAAGAAGAAAAGCTCATTCCGGTAGCAGCTGGAAGACATATTCAAAAGCTGGTTTCAGGTTCTGTACTTGAAGTTTTTGAGAACAGCTGCCACTGCCCTTTTCTTGAAGAAAGCGATCGATTTAACAAAGTTGTGAGCAACTTTATCGAACATATCTAATTTACAAACTTAAAGAAGCAGCGCTTTAGCTACGCTGCTTCTTTAAATGAAACCTTTTATGCCTTTATGTATTGCTTTAGGGTAATAAAATCTCGCGTCCGTCATAGGCAAAGCTTACGTTTTCACCTGAAAGCATCTCGGCGTGCTTTTGGATATCAATATCATGTGATAAATGAGTAAACACCATGTTTTTGGCCTGTAGCTTCGCTTTGATCTCCATTGCCTCTGTCACGTCATATACGGATCTTTTTTCTTTTTGAAGATATTCTTTCCAGAAAGATGTACCAAATATCAGTAAATCTAAGTGGTAAAAGGG
>NZ_JBFULJ010001071.1:0-1160 GCF_056400385.1 Priestia sp. P5_B4 | reverse complement strand
GTTGGTGTACCTGTGATGCCTAAGTTATTGGCTGTCTTCATATCTTGATCAAACGCATCTTTTCCTTTTCCATCTTTAAAAGCACTCGCTACTTTTTTCGCATCGGCATCGCTAGATACTTCTTTCAGCGTATCTTCTAAGTAAGATTCCGTTAAGACATCTTTCTTTTCATCCGCTGCGTTTTGCTTTTTATAAAGAAGTTCATGGAATTTCCAAAATGTATCGTTCCCAAGCTCTTTATATACCGTCTCGGCAAACTCTGCTGCACGAGATGAGTCATTGTTGATAAACGCATAGTTCATAAAGTAGAATTTGACTTTGCCTGTATCTACATAATCTTTTTGAATCAGCGGGAAAAAGGATTCCGTGAAGTTTTTACAAGCCGGACATTTGTAATCTCCAAACTCTACCACTTCTACCGGAGCTGACTCTTTTCCAAGATACGGCTGATTATCATATGTAAGAGCGGCCTTTTCATCTCCTCCGCCCTTTGAGATATTAGAAAGGACGATTAACCCTAAAATACAGACCGCAATAATTCCAATCACCCAAAAAATCCACTTGCTCGAGGACGTTTGCTGATTGGGCGTTACTTTTTTCTTTTTCTTTGCTTTTGACACAATCTCATCTCCTTCTTTTCTTTCTCCCTTACAAATACAAACTTACAAAGCTGTTAGAGCGGTAAAAATTAGCGCACACAAAATAAAAAACACGTATAGCGACGTCAGCGTTAAAATAACAGGAGGCTGCATCGGCATTTTTGTTTCCGGATTTAAAATATATTGAATGCGATAATTAACCGACGTATCAGCAAACGATACGTGCGCACACGAAAGACTTGTCTGTCCCGTTTTAACCATTTTTAAAAGGGCGCTGCCGATGTGAGCAGACGTGCCATTTTTCACAATGGCATCTTGATCAGCCAGCACTTCACGCATGACTTTGAAACGTTTATGGCTCCATTTAATAAACGGAATATACCATAATGCAGAAGCAAGCGTGCTTAGTAAAAATGTTTTGAGCGGATCTTTATTTGCAACATGTGACTGTTCGTGGTAAATAACCGCTTCTAGTTCATTTTCATCAAGCACCGAGAGCAACCCTGTAGACAGAACGATGTGCGGTGTAAACAATCCCGCACATCGTTCTGTCTACAGGGT
>NZ_JBFULJ010001070.1:0-1162 GCF_056400385.1 Priestia sp. P5_B4 | reverse complement strand
GATTTTAACCTTCAGATTGGAGAGAAAGAGTTTGTTATATTTGTTGGACCTTCAGGCTGTGGTAAATCTACTACGCTGCGAATGATTGCAGGTCTAGAAACGATTTCAAAAGGTGATTTTTACATTGATGGAGATCATATGAACGAAGTAGCTCCAAAAGATCGTGACATTGCTATGGTCTTTCAAAATTATGCTCTTTACCCTCATATGACTGTTCGAGAAAATATGGCATTTGGCTTGAAGTTAAAAAAAATAAAGAAAGACGAAATTGATAGACGGGTAAATGAAGCAGCTAAAACATTAGGTCTAGAAACATATTTAGAAAGAAAGCCAAAAGCTTTATCCGGAGGGCAGCGTCAGCGAGTTGCTTTAGGTCGTGCTATTGTTCGAGAAGCAAAAGTTTTCTTAATGGATGAACCATTATCTAATTTGGATGCGAAGCTACGAGTACAGATGCGTGCTGAGATTATTAAACTGCATCAAAGGCTACAAACAACAACAATCTATGTGACGCATGATCAAGTGGAAGCTATGACAATGGCTACTCGCCTAGTTGTTATGAAAGACGGGATTATTCAACAGATCGGAACTCCTCAAGATATTTATAGACATCCTAGGAATGTATTTGTAGGCAGTTTTATTGGATCACCCGCAATGAATTTTTTTCGGGGGTATCTCCAAGGCACTTATTTTATAATGGGAGAAACTAAAATACAGCTTCCTGATTTTCTAATACACGCTTTACATTCTCAAGGTCATAATGAGAAAGAGGTCATAATGGGTGCGCGTCCTGAACACATTGTATATCATAAAGAGGATAGTAAGAGAGAGTTGAACAATGAGTTTTGCTTCACTACGACACTAGATATGATAGAGGTACTAGGTGCTGAAACAATTTTATATGCTAGTTTAGAAAAGCAAACGTTTGTGGCTCGAGTACCTTTTTTATGTGAGTTTGAAGCAGGGGACAAAAGCGCTTTTTCGTTGAATTTAACCTACGTGCATTTCTTTGATGGAGAAACAGAAGAGCGCATTTCTACAAATATAGATAAAAAAGTTAAATATTCTGATAAATGTATTGACTAGTTAACGTTTGCGGTTTAATATAACAATATATAACATTACATAATGTTGTATATCATATTTTATTTGAGGAGTGGGG
>NZ_JBFULJ010001069.1:0-1163 GCF_056400385.1 Priestia sp. P5_B4 | reverse complement strand
AAATGTATCTTTTTTAATGTTTAGTATATGGCCACTAATATTAACTGTTTTGTTATTTACCCATTTAACTTTGGCGGTTTCTTGAGGATAATTCCAATAGATATTTTTCCTTTTATTAAAAATCTTCTTTGTATAAGTCACTTCTCCTCTAATAGCAAAAGGTGTAGTCGCTCCACCACTTGAACGATAAATCTTCACTATGTAATCGCCGTTAGGGGATGCACTTTGAGAAATATATTCTCCCTTTGGAGCAAATTGTAGATAGCTAGGAGCAAAAAGAAACCACCAAATGAATCCTATAACTATAAAAGCGCTTAATGCACCTAAACACACTATATATCGTTTTTTCAATTTTTAACTCCTATCTAGACATACTAAATTATAGTTCTATTCTTATCTGATTATATATCAGAATTGAGTTGAAAAAGCAGGAATATAGTACACAGATCTAGTTACCATAAACAGTCTTCTAGGTACTAAAAGGGCCTTATATAGAGATATAAGACCTTTTTTAATATTTTTTATTACAGTTTATTAATCACAATCGATAATTTGTAGTTAATGTGCTTGTTTAAGTCCGTCAAAAATTGATCTAATACGTCATTAGACGGAAATTTGCATTCAAGTAAGTAACAACCATCTCCACTAATTTTATAATTATTTAATAGATAGTTCTCTTGTGTTTCTATAAACGAGAGAAAAGGTTGATGAGATGTGCTTTTTGTATAGATATTAATCCAAGCATGTATAAAACATCCTAATTCCTTTTGATTCACTTGAATCGTATATCCTTCAATCACTCCACTGTCTTCTAACTTTGCCACTCTAGATGCAGCTGCTTGACCAGTTAAATGGACTTTCTCTCCCAACTCTTTCATCGTGATTCGACTATTTTTCGATAGTTCATTTAAGATACTGATATCCGTATTATCTAACATATATTTAAATCCTTTCATTTCTCAAGTCTAACCACCAAAAGACTTGATTTTATCTATGTATTCGTCAATGGTTCATATTATAAACTAGACGTACATTAAATAAAAGGAGAGATAAATATGCAAATTAAACAAATCCGAAATGCCACAATCGTAGTCGAATATGCTGGAAAAAAGTTCTTAATAGATCCTATGTTGGCAGAGAAAGGTACGTACCCACCTTTCCCT
>NZ_JBFULJ010001068.1:0-1165 GCF_056400385.1 Priestia sp. P5_B4 | reverse complement strand
TCGTTATCCCATGCAACACAACATCAAACAAAAACGCTGAATTTATAGATGTAGCAGATTCGAGATATTCCCACCTAACACTCTGTCTGCAACTTCTCCACTAGATGTATAACGCTTAACGGCCTGTAAATTTAAATATGGATCTCCATATGGAAAATCTGAACTAAATAACGTTCTTTCAGGTATTTCTTTTATAGCCAAAGACAAGGCATATGTTGTATAAAATGCTGATATATCTAAGTATGCATTTTTGGTGTCTTTTATCATTTCTATCGTTTGTAGCCAATGAATTCCGCCCATATGCCCGTATATAACCGGCACATTTTCATATTTTTGAGTGAGAAGAAATAACTCTTGAATATCCTTTAAGTTCAAAGGATGAAAAGTATGTACCCAGATAGGTAAAGACATATAGTCACTCGCTGCTTTAAATATAGGTTCTAACAATGGAATTTGATCTGGGCCAAGAGTAAATTCTCCAAGACCTTTCATCTTTTGCTCTTTGACAAGCTTCTCTACCCAGTCGTTTAGATTGACATCACCAGGAGAATAGGAAAGCGGAACCGAACCAAATCCGACAAACCTATTCGGGTATTCCTTAATCGCAACGCTTACTTCTTCTAGCGCATGTAAGCGTGCTTGTAAGGGATTCATCTTGTTATTGAGAATTTGATGTAATTTGTTCATTTCCGTTGTAAATTCTTTAACATTACTGCTTTTTTCTGGATGAACAAGAGTAGAAAACAATACGGTTTTATCTATTCCACTTTCATCCATCATTTTAATATGTTTCTCTATAGGCAAAACCACATGTGCATGACTATCAATAATCATTTTGTTTCTCCTTTTCATTTCTTTCGTAAAAGGCTTCATTAGCAACTGTCAAAATCGTTTTTAAAGCTACAGGGAATCCAGCATAAATGACCATTTGTAACATTGCTTCTAAAATTTCTTCCTGTGTCCATCCAACATTCAAAGCCCCGTTTAGATAAAATTTCAGCTGTTCCGTATTACCTAATGCAGTTAGGCCAGCCACTGAGCAAGAAGGCGTGACTTTAAGTCTAAACCTCCTCTCGAGAAAATTTGTCCGTAGTTAAACTCTACAGCTAGCATTCCTAAATCAGGGAGAGCTGACTGTTCAAAGCCTGCCATTATATCCTCATAG
>NZ_JBFULJ010001067.1:0-1165 GCF_056400385.1 Priestia sp. P5_B4 | reverse complement strand
CGTTCTAGGGACTGAATCCGTGCTGTTACAGAAGGTTGAGTTAAATAAAGAGCCTCTGCTGCTTTATTGAAACTACCTAGTTGGCATACATAGATGAAAGCCTCAATGTTTTCAATATTCATCTTTAACTGCTCCTTAGTTTCGTTCATCGTTATCTTTCTCTACTATAACATTTTCCTATACAGTATTTAAAAGAAAGAGGTAAAGCAATTTTAGATATTACACTAATTGAATCCTCTTATCTGTCTCACTAGCTGTTTTAATGATTGTTTTAGCTAAAATTTCTGTTGGATCAATAATAACCATTTCATCGGATGATCTAAGTACAAGAGGAATTTCCGTACAGCCTGCTATAATAGCTTCCGCACCTGCCTCAATCAATTTGTTAGCTACTGTGGAAAGACTCATAAATCCTTTTGCTGATTTTCCACCTTTAATAGCATATATTCCTTCCATTACTTCTTTTTGCATGATTATATCGGGCTCCATAACCTCTATATCATAGTTCTGGCAACTATGTTGATACAATTTTGTATTAATAGTTCCATCTGTAGCTAGCAAGCCTACTTTTTTAAAATGATTTTCTTGTAAAAATTTAGCTGTTTCTACAGGCATATGCAAAATCGGAATATGAACAGATTTTTTTACTGACTCAAAGAAGAAATGAGCTGTATTACATGCAATTACTAGAAAATCTGCGCCAGCTTTCTCTAAACGTTGCGCTGACTGTATCATATATGGGCAAGGATCTACACCTTTTCCTAAAATTGCTGTTGTTCGATCAGGTATTTGAGAAAAGTTGTCAGCAATGATATGGATATGATCTTGATCCTTTGTTGCTGGCGTGTATGAGATAACTTTCTTCATTAAATCCACTGTCGCTAACGGGCCCATCCCACCTATAATTCCTACTACTTTTTGCATCTTCTTCACCACTTTTAAAGGTATTTTAAAATGAAACGTTTAATTCTGTGCTTTAGGATTAATTTGTTTGATCTATTGTTCTTTATTATAGGTTTTGTTTTATGGGATGGATTATAGAAATACTCTATACAGTAATAGAAACTTTATATTAACTAATAAGAATAGAGCGATATTCCTTAACAAATTAAAAAACTGCACTCTAATTGTTAGAAACAGTCTAACAATTAGAGTGCAGTTCAAT
>NZ_JBFULJ010001066.1:0-1165 GCF_056400385.1 Priestia sp. P5_B4 | reverse complement strand
GTCCGCATAAAGGCGGGGTGCTAAGTGAAGGAATCGTGAGCGGCGACTCGGTGTTCTGTCCGATGCACGACTGGAAAATTTGCTTGCATGACGGCAACGTGCAAGAGCCTGACAGCGGATGTGTCGACACGTACGAAGCGTCTGTTGAAGGAGATTTGCTGTATCTTTTAATTGAAGAATAAGTAACGTGGCGCGTTGATTTTCAACGCGCCACAAAAATTCAAGGGGACACATAAAAGGAGCGAAGCAAAAATGAGAACAGGAAAAGTGTACATTGTAGGAGCCGGACCAGGAGATCCAGATTTACTAACAATAAAAGCAGCCAAATGTTTAGAAAAAGCAGATGTTATTTTATACGACCGATTAGTGAACCCTGTTCTTCTTCAGTATGCAAAAGAAGGAGCCGAACTCGTCTACTGCGGGAAAAAGCCTGGTGATCACTGCGTTTCTCAAGAGGATATTCATGATTTGCTTGTATTCTACGCAAGAAAAGGAAACACCGTCGTGCGGTTAAAAGGCGGAGATCCGTTTATTTTCGGAAGAGGCGGTGAAGAAGCAGAAGTGCTCGCTCAGCATAGAATTCCATTTGAAATCGTTCCGGGTATTACAGCGGGCATCGCGGCGCCGGCTTATGCTGGAATTCCTGTGACGCATCGTGAGCTGAGCCGTTCGTTTGCCGTTGTGACGGGACACTGTTTGAGCGGCAAGCCGGAAAGCATTCGCTGGGAGCATTTAGCAAAAGGAGTTGATACGCTTGCGATTTATATGGGCGTTAAAAACTTGCCATATATTTGCCGTCAGCTTTTAGACGCCGGAAAAAGCGCGGATACGCCGGTCGCGCTTATTGAACAAGGTACGTCTATTTATCAGCGCACGGTTACAGGCACGCTTGGCACAATTGTAGACACGGCTGCTGAACAGCAAGTGAGCAATCCCGCGATGATTGTGATTGGTGAAGTGGTGAAGCAAGCTTCTGCTCTTTCTTGGTTTTTGGAAAAAACAGAAGAAAAAGTATGCGTCTAAGATGAATAAAAGGAGGAAACGCTTTTGCTTAAGAATTCACTGCAGTCAATGAATGAGTTAGCCCGTGAAAAGACGAAGCTTGTGAATGATCATTTGCCGAGTTATTTGCTGTTAGCTGTGCTAGCGGGTGCTTACGTAGGAC
>NZ_JBFULJ010001065.1:0-1165 GCF_056400385.1 Priestia sp. P5_B4 | reverse complement strand
GTCAAAAGCTAGTCCATAGTTATGATAAGAATACCCGCCTTTGGCATTAGTCACAATACTTCCTAGTGTTGTTCGGCCTTGTGAATATAGTTTGTGCTGATGCTCTATCGATCTAAATCCTTCAGTGATACTAACAAATATGCTTTCTTTATATGCTTGCCCAATGAGCTCGTACGCTTTTTCCTGCACTATTTCATGTACATCTTGCAACTTATTTTCTGCTTTTTGTAACAGCTTGTCTAAGGATAAATCACTCATACTCCCCACTCCTTAACTAGATGGCTTCTCCTTATATATACGTATAAGACGAACTCTAAGGGAGGCATCCAGTATCAGTTTATGCGGGAAGCAGTTAAGTTGTGCAACATGGAGAGCTGCTGTTATTTCAGCACCCAGTGGCTGATAGCCTTCGCTACTCCGTTATTGACATTTGTATCTGTCACCCAGTCCGCTGCTTCTTTTACAGCTTCCTGAGCATTTCCCATGGCGATTCCACACCCTGCCGCTTCAATCATAGCCATATCATTTAAGCTGTCTCCCATGGCAATGACTTCATCCATTGAAATGCCCAAACGTTCACATACGGTCATGATCCCTTTTGCTTTGTTAATACCAAGTGCATTAATTTCTAGATTCGTTAAACTAGAGTTGCTAATTTCAAAATCTGAAATGCCTGCTATTTGTTTCAGCACTTCTTCTCGTAAAGCATCATCTGGAATATCGTAGCCAAACTTCAGCCATTCCTGTGAGGCAATATCTTCTGGAAATTTGTCTCTCCACACTTTATCCGTAGTCACCGCCCAAAAGTTAAGCTTATGCTCTTGCGTTAAATTCCACATCTTCTCGATATAAGCAGCATCAATTAACTTTCGTTCTACAAGCTCTCCAGATTCATCCCAAATTTCRCTTCCGTTTACTGTAATAAGGTAAGAAGATAGCTGAAGAGACTGCGCATATTCACGGCATGTTAAAAGAGACCGCCCCGTGCTTAGCACCACATGAACACCTTGTTCTTGAGCTTTAGCAATGGCCTCACGATTTTCTTTAGAAATTTCTTGCTGATTGTTCAGCAGCGTTCCATCCATATCTAGTGCGATCAGTTTAAATTCTTTTTTTTCATTTGTTTGCATCTTTCTCTCTCCTTCTCTTCAATAGTAGGTACGAC
>NZ_JBFULJ010001064.1:0-1169 GCF_056400385.1 Priestia sp. P5_B4 | reverse complement strand
CCTATATGCGGCTGAAGTTAGCTTTAAAACAATATGACTAAGCATAAAAGAGGAGAATTGAAGAATTCACCTCTTTCTTATGCCATTTTATCCGTATGAATCCAAAAGCGTTGAACGACAGCTCCGTCCTCTTCTATATAATCCTCGTCTTGTATACCACCGTTTGCCAGAATAGTTCGACGAGAAGCAGTGTTCCAATCATCACACACAACTAATGCCCGTTGAACTCCCAGCTTTTTAATTTCTTGAAGAGATAACTTCAGTAGCAGCTTCGCATATCCTTTTTGTCTTTCGCTTGGCCGAATACCATAACCTATATGTCCTCCGCTGTTTCGCAGTATTTCACTTAGCTCATGGCGGATATTAACTACGCCTATTACTTTTTTGTGATGCATTAGCCAGTAGGTGGAATCGGGTACATATCCTTTTTTTAATCCGATCCCTTTTTCTGCATCTAACAACTCTTGAACCATTTTTTCAAAGTAAGCAGGATCTTTAGCAATTACCCACGGAATCATTTTTTCTCCGCGCTTGCTTTCCATTCATGATAAAAGCTCATATAAGCCTCTTTATAAGCTGCATCTGGTTTCATTAAAACGGCGGTCTCCACGTGCCTTCCTCCTTTTTGTTTATTATGTTTATACTACCTAGTTTTTCCAATAAATAAAAGAGGATAATTTACGTTATGTGATAAGTTTATTTATTCACTTATTTATAAGATATGTAACAAAAAGCACTCAATGGATATACCATTGAGTGCTTTTTGTTCTACTGCCGATTGTTTAAATAAATTCCTTAAAAAACCTCGTCACTTTTGCAAGGGCGTATAGGAAGGTCCGCTTCATAACAGGTTCTTCTTTCTTTTGGATGTCAGGAGATTTAATCCATCGCTTATGGTTGGCAATAAGGATACTTTTATCCATTTTGTTTTCCATCGCCATCGTCAGCTTTTTTGCAAATTCTTGACTATCGATAATGACCATTGATTCATTATTCAAAAATGTAGAACGGGAATCTAAATTAAAAGAGCCTACGGCACTGAGTCTTTGATCATAAATCACAGACTTTGCATGAATCGAATAAGGTCCTTGATATTCGTAAAGCTTTACACCCGTCTTCACAATCGTATCACGCATACTTATATACCCGGAAAAAGCCAACACATTGGG
>NZ_JBFULJ010001063.1:0-1169 GCF_056400385.1 Priestia sp. P5_B4 | reverse complement strand
CCTATTACCTGTTGAAGCAAACGTTTCATATCGACCTCATTTCGTTGAAGCTGAAGATCAGGACTCGTTAATTTTGTATAGTCGAACAATTCTTCTATTAAATCAGTTAAGTATTTTGCTTTTGAATCAACAATATATAAGTAGCTATATAATGTTTCATCATCCATATTTTCTCTTTTTTTGATTAAATCTAGGTACCCAACGATGGATGTTAACGGCGTACGCAAATCGTGAGATACACTGGATATTAGCTGATTTTTTGTTTGCTCCAGCTCTCGTTCACGATCAAATTTTGTACGAAGCTGCGCAGACATTTTGTTAATGTTTTGACTTAATTCAGCCAGTTCATCTTTTCCTCGTACATGGATGGTTGCGCCTAAATCTCCATTTGAAATTTTTTGAACTTGTTTAGAGATTTCTTTCAGATAACGAATATGAGAACGAATAAGTGCTAAAAAAACAAAAACAAAGACCACAACGGCGATAAAGAAAAGTCCAAACGCCAATACATTATATGCAGGGACATTCATTTTCTCTTCTTGTATATACCTGCTCAAAACAAGCCTAGCAATTAAAATAAAAATTWAATTGGTAGCCAAAAAACTTATAATGATAGCAAAAAGAAGCTTTACACTTATTCTTCTCATATTCTGTATCCTACGCCCCATATGGTTTTAATATAAATTGGCTTTTTCGGATTATCCTCAATTTTTTCGCGAATTTTTGTAATATGAACCATTACGGTATTATCCGATTTAAACGCATCTTCTTGCCATACGGCTTCATATATTTTCCCCATACTCATCACCGTTCCTTTGTGGCGTACCAGCAGCTCTAAAATATCAAACTCTTTTGGTGTTAAACGAATCTCTTGGCCGCGCACAAAGACAAGCCGGGTGCTGCGGTTAATTTCCAAATCGCCAATTTGACTAATATCGCGCTCAGCACGTTCATTGTATTTTTTATAGCGTCTAATTTGTGATTTTACTCGTGCGATGAGCTCGAGAGGATTAAATGGTTTTGTTAAGTAATCATCTGCGCCTGCTGTTAACCCAGAAATCTTGTCCATATCTTCTGACTTAGCCGACAGCATAATAATGGGCATGTTTTTTTCTTCACGTATTTTAAAAGCAGCATCGATTCCATTCATCTGCGGCATCATAATATCT
>NZ_JBFULJ010001062.1:0-1170 GCF_056400385.1 Priestia sp. P5_B4 | reverse complement strand
AAAAAATATGCTAATTGGCTTCGCAAGTACTATCCTATACCTTTATGGTGAAAAAATGRTGAAAAGAGAARCGGRATATAAAAAAGACCTGCTTTGGGGAAACAGGTCATTAGAAAGGGAGTAAAACTATGAAAAAATATGCTAATTGGCTTCGCAAGTACTATCCTATACCTTTATGGTGAAAAAATGATGAAAAGAGTAGCGGAATATAAAAAAAGACCTGCTCTGGGGAAGCAGATCTTCAAAAGGAGTAAAACTATGAAAAAAATATGCTAATTGGCTTCGCAAGTACTATCCTATACCTTTATGGTGAAAAAATGGTGAAAAGAGAAACGGGATATAAAAAAGACCTGCTCTAGGGAAACAGGTCATTAGAAAGGGAGTAAAACTATGAAAAAATATGCTAATTGGCTTCGCAAATACTATCCTATACCTTTATGGTGAAAAGATAGTGAAAACGATATTAGGATATAGCTCCTATTTTTCCATATTATAGATTCATTTCTCTTTAATAGGGTATACGTTCATTAGAATCGATATAAACTTAAAGAGCTGCCAGGGAGGTATATATATGGAAAAGAAACACGAAGCAACTGCAAATCAGCGTGTGGTTCATCGCACTCRAAATAGCTGGTCAGGCTTTTTGTTTGGCGTAGGGTTAGTTGCTTTTATTGATGAAGCAGTGTTTCATCAGCTGCTTCATTGGCATCATTTTTATGATAAATCCACAACGGCCGCTGGTTTAGTGTCGGACGGTTTGTTTCATGCATTCAGCTGGTTCGCTACAATTGCATCACTTTTTATGGTGGCAGATCTAAGGCGCCGAGGCGGCTGGTGGGTGAAAAGGTGGATAGGAGGAGTATTGCTTGGAGCCGGGGCGTTTCAGCTTTATGACGGGACCGTGCAGCATAAGCTTATGGGACTTCATCAAATCCGGTACGGAGTGAAGATTGCACCTTACGACATTACGTGGAATGTACTTGCATGTTTGATGCTGCTTATTGGCATCATTTTAACATGGTTTACACGTAAACAAGGTGCACATCATGATTAAATATGAAGTATTGTCTCAGCTTTTATTAGCCCTTCCTTTTGTCGCTGCCTTTTTTTTATACATGTGGGCTGTAGCTTCTTCGAATGCAATGTATAGAAAATGGTCATTATATAGGG
>NZ_JBFULJ010001061.1:0-1171 GCF_056400385.1 Priestia sp. P5_B4 | reverse complement strand
CAACATCAAAAAAGCTTTTTTTGGACCTATGGGTCTTGTATTTCTAATATTAGGCTTTGTAGCTATTCAGCCTGACCTTGGAACGGGATCAATTATTTTTGCTATTGCTGTTACCATTATGCTATGTTCGGGAATCTCTAAAAAAACCTTTTTCCGCATGCTAGCACTAGGTATCATTTTGCTTACGGTAATTATTACGATTGGTTTTTTTACAGGTCAGTTTACTGCCAATCGAATTGGCCGTTTTACCGGTGCATCAGATCCGTTTACCAATGCTCAAGGAACCGGTTATCAGCTGGTTAATTCATATTTAGCAATAGGTACAGGAGGCTTAAAAGGCCTTGGTTTAGGAGAAAGTGTACAAAAGTATGGTTATCTTCCGGAGCCCCATACCGATTTCATTATGGCTATTATTGCAGAAGAATTAGGGTTCTTTGGAGTTATGCTCGTGCTGGGCCTTTTAGGCTTCTTAATTTTCAGGATTTTAATGCTGGCTAAAAAATCTCAGGATCCGTTTGCTAGCATGATTTGTATTGGAGTAGCCAGTATGATAGGTATTCAAACAGGCATTAACCTTGGAGGACTTACGGGACTCATTCCGATTACCGGCGTCACGCTTCCGTTTATCAGTTATGGAGGGTCTTCGCTGCTAACACTGATGGTATCTATGGGAATTATTGTAAATATTTCGTTTTTCGTAAATTATCAAAATAAAAAACAGAAAAATACGGAAAATATTGTGCTACATCCGAACAATACATCAACAACAAGCGATTGATTTTCGTGAAAAAATTGTGTAAAAAAAGCAAAAATTTATTGGAATTTTATCATTTTCCATTGATTTTTGCTTTTCTTTTATCCAATTTTGCTATATATTGAAGTTTATACGAAATTGAGAGGAGATTAGCAACATGAGTTTTGTAACTAAAAAAATCAAAAAAGTATTAGTAGCAAACCGAGGAGAAATTGCGATTCGTGTATTTCGAGCATGTACTGAACTGAATATTCGGACTGTTGCAATTTATTCTAAGGAAGACGCAGGTTCTTATCACCGTTACAAAGCGGATGAAGCCTACTTAGTAGGAGCGGAGAAAAAACCGATTGATGCTTATTTAGATATAGAAGGCATCATCGACATTGCTAAGTCTCATGATGTAGATGCTATTCACCC
>NZ_JBFULJ010001060.1:0-1172 GCF_056400385.1 Priestia sp. P5_B4 | reverse complement strand
TGATAAAACTAATAGGAGAAAAAGTGTCGTTAAGAGAAGCGACACAGGAAGACGTTAATGAACTTTATTACTGGAAGTACGAAGAAAAAAACCAAGAAGCAAAAAAGTGGAACGCTCCGTACATACCAGAACGAAGACTCACGAAAGAAAAGTATATAAACTCATGGAAAAAAGAATATGAGCTTTTTCCGTCAGTTCCTCGAATACTTGCGATTATTATTAATGAAAAAACGGTGGGGACCGTGAGCTGCTATTGGGTGGACAAGCATACAAACTGGCTGGAAACCGGAATTGTCATTTACGACCCAGACTATTGGAGCGGAGGATACGGAACGGAAGCTTACCGCATGTGGATTGATTTTTTATTTGAATCTACACATTTACATAGACTCGGTATGTCCACATGGTCAGGCAATATCRGAATGATCAAAACAGCGGCAAAAATAGGTATGAAAGAAGAAGCAAGAGTCAGAGAAGCACGTATCGTAAACGGTGAATATGTTGTTGATAGCATCAAAATGGGAGTGCTGCGAAGGGAATGGAACAAAAAGGTGCAGCAGGAGCTCTAATACCCTGTGTACTATGTTTTCCTGTAAACGTTTGTTTTTTATCCATAATTGAACTAAGCAGTTTAGTTTGATATATCCTAATACGGGGAATAGAGGGGAGATGGGGACGTGTAAGATTTTTATATAATTTAAAACTTCTTCTTTCATGAACGGAAGAAGTTTTTCTTATGTGAAATCATGTCATATGTCAAATCTAGCATGTATAAGATAGAAAAGAGGCAATATAGCCGTACTCTCTCCTACTACAAAAAAGTTAGAAACAAACTGTGTGTATCTTTATGAAAGAATGCACTTATGGCAGAGAGAATGATGGTTGCGATGGAGGTAACTAGATGAACGTTGATGGAGAAAATAAAGTTCCTCATTTTTATTCACTGCGGTCTGTTTCGCAAAAATTATTTGAGGTTATTACCAGACAGCTGAATGTCCGCACAACGTACGTAACTAGAAAAGGAGAAACAGCGATGACGGTCCTCAGCTCATATAACGAGAAGGAAGAAATTATTCCTGAAGGATACAGCGTTGAATACGGAGGTACATACTGCCGCTTAATCATTATGAATGACGGAGACGTTATGCATACGGCAAATCTGATGAAGGATG
>NZ_JBFULJ010001059.1:0-1173 GCF_056400385.1 Priestia sp. P5_B4 | reverse complement strand
GCTGCAGGCACGTCACGCATTCGCGTAGGCTCTGGAGGTATTATGCTTCCTAACCATTCTCCGCTTGTTATTGCTGAGCATTTTGGCACGCTTGAATCACTATTTCCAGGACGTATTGATTTAGGCTTAGGAAGAGCGCCAGGGACAGATCAGCTGACAGCACAAGCTCTGCGACGCGACCGCAGAAGCGACGGCAGTGACTTCCCAGAACAGCTGGCTGAACTGCAAGAATACTTTAAACCGGCTTCAGAAAGTCAGATGCGCGTTAAAGCTGTTCCCGGTCAAGGTTTAAATATTCCGATTTGGCTGCTTGGCTCAAGCGGTTTTAGCGCACAGCTTTCTGCACAGCTGGGCTTGCCATTTTCATTTGCAAGTCACTTTTCGCCTAATAATACAATGACAGCTCTTAACATGTATCGCCGTTATTTTAAGCCGTCCGACGTGTTAGACAAACCATATGCAATGTTAGGTGTAAACGTAATCGCTGCTGATACAGATAGAGAAGCTGAACGTTTGGCTACTTCTATGCAGCAGCAGTTTCTAAATTTAATTCGAAACACACCGGGTAAACTAAAAGCTCCTGTGGATAATATGGATGAACTATGGACTGACTTTGAAAAAGCTTCTCTTCAACAGCAGCTGGGCTCTTCTATTGTCGGAAGTCCTGAGACGATTAAAGTCAAGCTGGAACAGTTTATTGAAGAAACAGAAGCAGATGAACTGATGATTAACGCTCAAATTTACGATCACAAAGCTCGCCTTCGTTCGTACGAAATTGTTTCTCAGCTGTTCAAATAATAAAAAAGGCCGGACACGTCCGGCCTTTTTATTTGCTTTCTACTGCTTCAAGAAGTAAATCTGCAAGATGAACGGCCCTTACACTTTCTTCTACTCCTTCTCTGACTACCCCTAGCTTCATTTGAATAAGACAGCCCGGGTTTGCTGTTACAATCGTATGTGCATGGGCTTCTTTCACTTTTTCCATTTTATAATCTAAAATTTGCATAGACATCTCTTGTTCCGTTAGATTATAAATACCAGCTGAGCCACAGCAATGATCCGCATTTTCCATTTCATTAAACACCGTTCCGTTAATCGCTTGAATTAGCCTTCTCGGTGCGCTGGACGTTTTCATCACGTTTCTTAAATGACACGAGTCTTGATACGTAACAA
>NZ_JBFULJ010001058.1:0-1173 GCF_056400385.1 Priestia sp. P5_B4 | reverse complement strand
GGGCTATGCTTGTACTATACGCCTTGCTGCTAGCTCCAGGAGCAAGCGCCGGTAATGATTTGCTGTTTAAAAAACTTATCACAGGAAATTTTCAACAGGTAGATCCGCTCGTGGTTATAGTATTCTCTTTTTTAGGACTTTTCCCAGTATTGTTTATGGTAATGATCTGTAAAAAAGATACATACAAACTGCCTGGATGGCCATTTTCTCTTCTATCATTTGCGCTTGGAGCTTTTTCTCTTTTGTTCTATTATCATTGGAAAGGACAAAAAGTTCGAACACGTTCGCGTATTCCTTCACGTTTCATTGCTATCATTTCTTCTCGTCTATGGATTGGATTATGCTTAGCGCTCACGATTGCAGGTTACGCATACGGACTATCCTTAGGTTCAATAAAAGCTTATGGAGATGCTTTTATGCAGTCACAGCTTGTTAGCGTGATGACCGCTGATTTTTTTGTTTTAACGTGGCTTTCTTACTCCGTTATGACAAAAGAAAGGATAGCATCCCGGCCTTACCTTCTTTTATGTTTCATTCCAGTTGCGGGCCCTTTTCTTATTTTGTTGCTGTTTCCCCGCCAAGATGGTAGAGAAGAAAAACTTTAAATAAAAGTCTTGCGTTCCATTCATTATTCCGTTATAATCATTTCTTGTACGATGAAAGTTGATTAATTAGAAAACATTTATATATCGGCATTTTATTTACATTTGTTATACATACCTGCGCTGTGCGTATACTCATGTTGTCTTAAACCTTTGAGTGTTAAAAGGGAGCTCAAAATTTAGCTGCAGATAGCACGCCCTTCTTGGGACGCTAAACCCGGCTATGAGGGCACCCACCTAGTAGATCTGGGTATTTAAGACACTTAGGGTTACGGCAGTGCGGGCTTATTTTTTAGTTAGCTGTAGCTAGCTTTTTTTATTTTTCATTTTACTAGTTTACATAATTATTTTATTGTTAACTTATATTTTTTTTAGACATGTATGTTTTATTTATCTTCGATTGAGGAACATAAAAAGTAATAAAGGAGATGGATAAAATGAATGAACAAAAAATTGCTAAAAAAGTAAACGAAGTATTAGAAGGAAATCGTGTAGGAACATTAGCCACAGTTGTGAACAACAAACCCCACTCTCGCTATATGACATTCTTTAGCGATGAAGATGGTATCGC
>NZ_JBFULJ010001057.1:0-1178 GCF_056400385.1 Priestia sp. P5_B4 | reverse complement strand
AATCTTCTTTTAATTGTTTTATAAAAGTAAAGGCATTTGTTAAAGGCTTTTCATTTAGCATATCTTGCTTAGCTTCTAGCACAAAATAAACGTCTGCCGTGTTTTTATTTATAAACGTATCGTTATACGTGTCAAAAGCTTGACGAGACTCGTATTTTGTTGGGAGCGCTTCTGAAGACGGTATTTCTAGATGCATGTCTTGAACGGGAATAAGTGCTACTAACAAAATGATAAGAGAAACAATCGTCATAGTTACAGGCCTTTTCATGACAAATGTAGCGAATGAACGCCACCTAGACTGACCGCCTTGTTCGCTGACTTTTAAGATGCGTAAACGATTAATGCGTGTACCTAATATAGCCAGTATGGAAGGAAGAAGCGTAAGAGCTGAAAACACAGCAATAAAAACAACAGCCATTCCTCCAAGAGCGACGTTTTGGAAAATATCCACTTGAATAAACAGCATTCCCGCTAATCCAATAAATACGCATAATCCCGAGAAGATGACCGAGCGTCCCGCTGTTTGAATGGTAATTTTGATTGCTTGTTCTACCGATTTTGTTTGAATTTCTTCTTTAAAGCGATTAATAAATAAAAGGGCAAAGTCAATACTAAGAGCTAATCCAATCATTGGAATCACATTTAAAATAAAGATGGACAGCTCTGTGTACGGATGAAAGAAATAGACAACGCCCATGGTGGTAACGACGGTTACAATTCCTATCATAAGAGGGATTGCAGCGGCTACCACGCCGCCAAAAGCTAGAAGAAGCACAACTAAAGCAACAGGAATACCAATGGCTTCCGCTTTTGCTAAATCAGCTTGGCTTGCTGTATTCATATCTTTTTCAATAATAGGACCACCGGTTAATTTTACACTCATTTTTTTTTCTTCAGCTGAAAGAGTTCTGATCTTTTCCACTCGTTTATCCATCGTGCCATCATCGTGATTAAAATGGATAATTCCATACGCTGTGCTTCCTTTTATCATCTTGTTAGAAGCCGCCGGTATGTCAACTTTCGACGCGTCTGATTTTTCCTTTGCTTTTTGCATATACTGAGCGATCGTTTGCTGGAATTTCGAGTCAGAAACTCCGTCTTTTTTTTCAAACAAAACGATGATCTGAGCTTCGCTAACGTCAAATTTATCAACTAAAAGCTGCTCGGTATCTTTATAC
>NZ_JBFULJ010001056.1:0-1181 GCF_056400385.1 Priestia sp. P5_B4 | reverse complement strand
TAGCCCGGCTTCGTATTGACACGGCCAGCAGCGGTACGGATGCTGAAATTGATTTATCTGGTATTTCACTAAAAGAAGCGCACCATCTTAAAGATACGTTAAAGCTGTCGGGGAGTCAGCCGGAAATAAGGGAAAAAAGTCCTGAACGTACGATGAAAGTGTCGGTGAAACAGCTGGCGTTAGCTGCTGCGTTTTCCGGGAATTTTGGCTATATATTTGCTGCTCTTGGTTTTCTCTATCAGTATATTGATACGTATATCAACCGCTGGGTGAAGACAGCTTACGAAGAAGTGATTCATCAATCGATGCTTGGTTTATTTGTATTAGTGGCTGTAATTGTGGTGCTTGCTTATTTGCTGTCTATTGTTTTATATGTAATACGATTTGGCGGTTTCACAGTAGAGCGCTACGATCATTATCTACATATTAAATACGGATTGTTAAATAAGAAATCCCTTACGATTCCTTTTCATAAAATACAGGCTGTTACGATAGAGGAAGGGTTGGTCCGGCGCTTATTTGGATGGTCTTCCGTTTCGTTAAACGTCGTAACCTCTGATTTAAAAGAAAAGGTCTATTTACACCCGTTTATCCAGCAAAAAGAGATTTCAGCATTAATGAACGTATATGTGCCGCACTATGAATATATAAAGTGTCCAAGAAATACAGCGATTCAATATGCGTGGTATCCATTACTATTACCGGTCTTGTTATTTGCGGCAGCAGGGGTTGGCATTAGCTTTTGGAAATCAATGTTTGTGTGGATTATTGCTGTGCTATGCCTTATATACGTACTTATTCACTTGTTGGGCTATCGTCAAGGCGGCTTGATGATGAACGATGTATTTGTCAGTATTCGATCGCAGTTTTTAACACGAAAAACAACGATTATTAGAAGGAAGAAAATAGAAGAAATTGAGGTGTTTGCAGGCACTTTTTTATGGAAAAAAGGATATAGGAAAATAAAAATTGCAACTATGGGTACAAGCGGCAGCTATAAGTCCGGATATTTTCCATTTGAGATTTGGCATCCGGTCTTTCTGCAAGCTACTTCGGCTAAAAAGGCATGAAGAACATCATTGTTCTTCATGCCTTTTGACGTTATCTATTCRTTAAATTTTTCCCTTGCTCGTAATAGCTGTTCATCACTTCAACTGGCACCATACTGCCTCCAGTTGACC
>NZ_JBFULJ010001055.1:0-1183 GCF_056400385.1 Priestia sp. P5_B4 | reverse complement strand
GAACACTTGCTGATGCTCATTTAAAATCTCAGCAGCGCGTCCTTTACCTTTAAAATTAAGCACCCGACAAAAATAAATCAATACATTTACGCTATCGAGCTGTTTTTTTAAATGTTTATTATGACTGTATTGAAGAATCAGCTGGTGAAAATGTTCATTTAGCTCAATAAGTCGAGAATCTTCGGCTCCTTGCTTTATTTCCTCAGCGGTTCTATCTAACAGCTGCTCAATGAAAAGAAGCTCTTCATCAGAAGCGCGAGTAATACACAGCTCAATGGCTAAAGACTCTAAAGCCGTACGAATTTGATAAATTTCTTCTACGTCTTCAGGAGACAGGGAATAAACAATAAAGCCTGTTTTTTGATCTGCAACTAAAAGGCCGTCTTTTTCTAATAAACGCATTGCTTCTCTTATGGGAGAGCGGCTAACCCCAAATGCTTTAGCTRACTGGGTTTCATTGATTCGCTGGCCCGGTTTATATTCACCGTTCACAATCATTCGCTTAATTTTTTCATAAAATTGAAGATAGTATGGTAACGGCTTATGTAAATCAAAATTGTTCATTGATATACCTCGTTTATTTATAATCATTTATTTCCTAATTATAATACGCTTGTTCATAAGAGTCATAATAATTTTGAATTTTTGAAGAAAATGAATATATTCAGAATCTTCTTGATGAAAGCGTTCTTTTTACGTATAATCAAATAGATAATATCAGTCGACGGTCGACCGATAGGTTTTTTACATAAAAGACGCAGGGGGATTTTTGATGAAAACGTTAAAAATAGCCAACATACCAGGAGATGGAGTAGGAAAAGAAGTTGTGCCGGAGGCGGTTAGGGTCCTTCATACGATTGCAGATCTTCACGGGGGATTAAAATTTGAATTTACAGAATTTCCTTGGAGCTGTGATTATTATTTGAAATACGGACAGATGATGCCGGAAGATGGGCTAAAGCAGCTTCAACACTTTGACGGAATTTTTTTAGGGGCTGTAGGAAATTTAAATCTTGTGCCAGATCACGTGTCTCTATGGGGTCTGCTCATTAAGATTCGTCGAGAATTTCAGCAGGTAATTAATATTCGTCCAGCCAAGAGGTTAAAAGGCATCGCATCTCCACTAACGAACCCAAAAGATTTTGATTTAATTGTTGTTCGTGAAAATAGTGAAGGAGAATAC
>NZ_JBFULJ010001054.1:0-1185 GCF_056400385.1 Priestia sp. P5_B4 | reverse complement strand
GTCCAGGGTACATCTATAGCAATGACCGAGACTTGCTTCAGCTCCTAGATCAACATATTTCGCAAATTATTGCCAAAAAGCAGGTTGGCGATCTTGTTTATGGCTTCAAGCACTTTCAAGAAGAATACAATATTCATCCTCGTCAATGGGTGGACGTAAAAGCATTGCTTGGTGACAAATCGGACAATATTCCGGGTGTTCCTGGTGTAGGAGAAAAAGCCGCACTGCCTCTTATTCAACAATATGGCTCTATCCATGAAATTTATGCACAAATTGAACAATTAGATCCAGCTTTTAATCGTTACAAAAAAAAGCTGGCCGAAGGAAAAGAACTAGGTATGCTTAGTCGTGAACTTGCTGAGATTATTATAGACATTCAAGAAATCAGTATGTTGAATTGGGGAAAATTAACATTTATGTATGATTATGAACGATGGAATAAAGAAATTCAAAGTCTAGAACTAAACATTAGGATTCGCTCATGATTTTTAGTACAATACAATTTATGAACATGAGAAAGGAGTAACAAGCGTGCAACCAATTCATAAAGAAACAGTCCAAAAAAAAATACAAACATTTTTAAATAAAGACGTATATGTACACCTTGAAACGACAAACGGTGCATATGCTTCACACGTAAATGAAAAAGTAATGACAGTTGGGGCTTTTATTCGCAATGGTAAAGTCACTATTTCAAACGGAAAGATAACTGGAGAAGGTCCTTATCGTGTAGGTCTTCAAATTGATTTAGGATGGATTTATGCAGAGGGATTAACAGATTGGGAAATTGATGAAGGCGGCCGACTTCTTCTAGCTGGGCATGACTTTGAAGGCCGTTTAGCAGTTGCCCTTCAATTAAGTGAACATCCGTTTTCATAACAGAAAAGAGAGGAGAATAGAACATGGAAGAAAGATTATTAATTGTATTTCCTCATCCTGACGATGAAGCATATGGAGCAGCAGGAATGATCACGCAAGCTAGACAAAAAGGAACGCCCGTTACATATGCCTGTGTTACGCTAGGTGAAATGGGACGAAATATGGGTAGACCGCTGTTTGCTAACCGTGAAACTTTACCTCAAATCCGAAAAAAAGAACTTTTAGATTTAGCGAACGTTTTAGATATTCAAGACTTGCGTATGCTAGGGCTTCGTGATAAAACGCTGGAATTTCTTGATATTGATG
>NZ_JBFULJ010001053.1:0-1186 GCF_056400385.1 Priestia sp. P5_B4 | reverse complement strand
CACTTGCACAGTGCAAATGCTAAAACGCCTGAAGCGGTCCGTGAATTTTTAGCAACTCTTTAATCCCTTAAGCTGCGAGAGCATTCTCGCAGCTTTTTTTGTGAGAATGGCTATTTCCATTTTTCCATGAGTGGGGTATACTAGGACAAGTGAATAATCGTAAAGCAATAAGGTCTCAATTTAAAGATTGAGTGAAAAGGGAAGTCTGGTGAAAAACCAGCGCGGTCCCGCCACTGTAAGCGCTTTGTGCGTAAGTCAGGAGACCTGCCTTATTGTTAGCTGTGAAACCTTCGAGGAAGGGTGAAGCAGGGTAATGAACATACATATCAAGTATAGTGAACGGATTCTTTTCCTGCTTATCTTGACGTTACCTGCTTTGCTTTCAATTGAAAGTAAAGCTTTTTTATTTTGAAGCTGCCGGCGAGCAGTATACATAGTCAAAGCGGAAAAACGGGATAGCGCTGCTTTTTGCATGATCATTTGCTTTTTCTTTAACGTGGAGGTTTCGTATTCACAATGAACAATATATAGGGGGAGTATTTAGATGAAAAAATGGCTTTCGTATTCCATTATTGCACTGTTAGTCATCGTACTTGCTGCATGCGGTGCAGGCAGCCAAAGCAACGGTGATAAAAAAACGAAGCAAGATACGGCACAAACGTCACAAGCTGCATTYCCAGTGAAGGTAAAAGACGCGCGTGATAAAGAAATTACGTTGAAAAAACAGCCTAAGAAAATTGTTTCCTTAATGCCAAGTAATACGGAGATTGTATATGCCCTTGGCCTTGAAAAAGAATTAGTCGGTGTTACAAGCAACGATGATTATCCTAAAAGCGTAAAGAAAAAAGCGCAGGTAGGAGATATGAACGTTAATGCGGAAAAAGTTATTGCTTTAAATCCTGATTTAGTGCTGGCACACGCTTCAAGTATGGGCGTTTCGGATGAAGTATTTAAACAAATTGAAAGTGCGGGTATTCCGGTATTTGTTGTAAAAGATTCAACAACGTTTGATACGGTTTATGATTCTATTACGCAAATCGGTAAATTAACAGGTAAAACAAAAGAAGCTAATCAAACAATTAAAGACATGAAAGAAAAAGTAGCTTCAATTGAGAAAAAAGCAAAAACGATTTCAAAAGAAGATCGTAAAAAAGTATKGATAGAGGTATCAGGAGCTCCTGAGATT
>NZ_JBFULJ010001052.1:0-1187 GCF_056400385.1 Priestia sp. P5_B4 | reverse complement strand
CGTCAAAAGCGTCTTCTACTGGATAACACGGATCTGAAACAATAAGTTGATTTCCTTTCACCTCGAAAGAACCTAGGATTTTTTTATTCATATTTCCCCCCCATTTATCTAATAGAGGCCAGGAAACATTCAGTTTCTTGGCCTTTTATAGTTCCTATAATGTTGATTATGTGAACTTGTTTTGCATATCCTATGCGCCTTCATTTATGGAACTAGATGAATTAAACTATTAGATAAATGGGGGGGAAATATGAATAAAAAAATCCTAGGTTCTTTCGAGGTGAAAGGAAATCAACTTATTGTTTCAGATCCGTGTTATCCAGTAGAAGACGCTTTTGACGAAAGTGACATATTATCTTGGGTATTGGAGCCAGCTAAAAGTGGAGAATCGGAATCGATTGTCTTCTTCACTGAAGATTTTACGATAACTAAATTAATAGCCTGTCACCGTGCTGTTGAATTGGGTTCAGAATGGACAGAAACAGGTAAAAATATCGGCGTTGATTCTGCTATGGCGGGTATATTTGATGCATCCGTTTTCGGTAGAGATGAAGCTATTTCATACGAATTAAAAAATATTTATGAGATAGAAATGGATGAAGAAGGCATGAAATATTATGTTGCGTGCTCAGACATTATCGCTTCTTCTGATGATGAAGCTGGCATCGTAGCAGGTGGTACAGTTTCAATGTCTGGTATAGGTGATGGATACTACCCCGTTTTTGTTCAACAAAATGATCAAAATGAAATTGTAGCTGTTTTATTGGAATTTTACGTAGAAGATGAAGAAGAATGAAGAAGTAAGAGACTTTCAATAAAGGAAGTCTCTTACTTCTTCCTAGAATTTTGTATATGGTAACTAAGGACGTGGATACTATATACAATTAGAAATTATATTATAAAGGGATATGGACTTYTTTCATCCAACTGCTTGTTTTAGACTTAATAGTAATCAATTGATTGCTTTCCCATTTCAATTCTCCTAAGAAGCTAGCATATACAACTTCATTCCCAACTTCTTCTACAAGTAGATCATTAATTATTCTTAAGCCTCTTTCATTGTAAACCTCACACCATAATTGAAATCCAGAATATCTATGCATTCCCCTTAACATTGCCAAGAGCTTGCGATTAGGGCTTTTCTTTAGTGAAAGCCCTAATCGCAAGCTCTTGGCAATGTTAAGGGG
>NZ_JBFULJ010001051.1:0-1188 GCF_056400385.1 Priestia sp. P5_B4 | reverse complement strand
ATATTATATTTCACAAAAAATTCTTTAAGCCCACCATGTGTTTTAATAATCCAATCTCTCATTCCAGTTAATTTATAAGTAACAAAGTCGGCCGAAATAAGCACTTGTCCCTTTTCTTTTAGCATTTCATTTATTTTTTCTAAAACAAGTTCATCTGAATATATAGTGTTATTAATCTCAACGTAATCTTGCAAATCAAAGGTATTTAAAAACTCTTCAAAACTTCCATGTTGGTTATAAATATATGCATAAGCCCCCTCATATTTGCCCTTTATTATTTCTGGGTTAAATACACCACCATTTAATATGAATTGTTCTTTAATCAATCGATAGCATAGAGCATCATTCCAGTTATATTGAGCGTAATAACTCTTATTAAAGGCATTAAAAATTCGCTTTATTTCATCTACCGTCAATGTTTCAACCTTATGTTTTTGGAACTTTACATTTCTAATTTCATTAAGGACATTCTCTGATAAAATTCCCTCACGTTTTAAGATATTAAAAGCAGCACGTGTCTTTTGAAGGTAGTTATTAACGCTAGATGCCTTTACTCCTTTTCGAGCAACCTGCTTAAAGCGGCTACTTGTATCAGACTTTTCATGAAGCAACCAATTAATAAAATCTCTCGCATCATCCAAGGTAATATCAGAAACCTGTTTGCTGCTTTCGAAGAATGTAATTAAATCGTTAAAAACGAAATTGTATTGATTTAAAGTACATTGAGCCATGCCTTCTAAAGTTTTAATCTTAATAACTTTCTCTTTAGCTTGTTTAAGATTTATTTGAGTTACTTTTGCTCCCTTTCTTATTCGCTTTGCACACAAAAAAGGCAACCCYCTTTGAATATGGAAGTTGCCTTAACAGTTCAGGTAGTTTTTTTATTATAGACAACTTTTAGCCTTCATGACTATTTATCTACCCTCTAAAAACCTTATTATATCAACGTTTAGTAAGGATTTCGCAGATCTTGAATCAGCTGACCTACTTGTTTTTATCATTCGAAAAATCACCTTACTTAATGTCAATAAATGTTTTTATCCTACTTTTCTACTATACTCCAAACAAAATGACTTTAAAAGAGATAATGGGCTATTTTTTGAAACTCTTGTCAATCTTTTCTCCCTATCAATAAAGAAAAACAGCACATCAATGTGCTGTTTTTCTCAAGTTTGTATGATTTATGAC
>NZ_JBFULJ010001050.1:0-1192 GCF_056400385.1 Priestia sp. P5_B4 | reverse complement strand
ACATTAGCAAAAGGCATAGAATGTTTTTTAATGGCTTCTATCATTTGAATGGTTTTTAGCATAGGACCACCTTATGTTTAAGAAATGGATAGCAAGAGCTTGAGACAGCGAGTCTTGCTACCAGTTAACGCGTTTTTATTTTTATGAATTACCTGCTAAAGTGCTTAATGGCAGAATCATTTAAAGAAAAATCTTCTTTAGTAAGCGCTGTTTGATTCTGTGTTTCGCATTCTTTAGTAGGGTGCTCTTCTTTTTTAGAAACAGCAGAAACTTCTTCGTTATTTTCATACGTGTGGTTTGTTGACATTATATTTCACCTCTTGTATCTAGTGTTTGAGATACAGAAAATAAAATAAGAAGAAATATCAGGAATACCTTGAAAAGAAAAGTATACGCTTTAAATTATTTGAACTCATGCAAGAAATTGTCTACACTAAACACTGATACATAAATCGAGTGAGGAGAACGTGAAGAGTTTATGAAGTTGATTTCGTGGAACGTAAATGGCATTCGCGCGTGTGTGCGAAAAGGATTTTTAGATTATTTTCAAGAAGTGAATGCGGATGTATTTTGTATTCAAGAGACGAAGCTGCAGGAAGGCCAAATTGATTTGCAGCTAGAAGGATATTATCAGTACTGGAATTATGCCGTGAAAAAAGGGTATTCCGGAACGGCTGTTTTTACAAAGCAAAAGCCTTTATCCGTTTCATACGGCGTGGATAAAGAATCAGAAGACGAAGGACGTATTATCACGCTTGAGTTCGAACAATGCTATGTAGTAAATGTGTATACGCCAAATTCTAAAAGAGACTTAGCAAGGCTTGAAGAAAGGCTTCAATGGGAAGATGATCTGCTCGTGTACTTAAAAAAATTAAATAGCCGTAAAGCGGTAGTTTTATGCGGAGACCTAAATGTAGCACATGAAGAAATTGACTTGCGTAATCCGAAGCCAAACCGAGGAAATTCTGGTTTTACAATAGAAGAGCGAGGGAAAATGACGACGCTTCTTGCTAGCGGATTTCTTGATACATTTCGCTATTTATATCCGAATCAAGAAGGATCCTATACCTGGTGGTCATATATGAACAAAGTGCGAGAACGAAATATCGGGTGGCGCATTGATTATTTTATCGTATCGGAGAGAATGAAAGACGTTATTCAAGAAGCTGCTATTCATCCGCATGTAATGGGA
>NZ_JBFULJ010001049.1:0-1193 GCF_056400385.1 Priestia sp. P5_B4 | reverse complement strand
CTTGAATATAGTCTTTTACGTTTTTTTGATTAAGTATTAGCATATCTGGAGCTACTCCAGTAGCGGATAAATCTTTTACCGTTTCTGCTAATGTATATGTTTTGTTTTCTATAAGAACTTTATCTCCTACTTTTGCGTGTAAATCTTTAGCTAGTCCTTTGTTCATTGCGACAGAATTCTTATTCAGCGGTTTGGAAAAGTGATACCGACTTTTAGCTAAATAATCGTTTTCAACACCTACTGTATAGATAGAGGTATTTAGTTTATTTAGATTCAAATGAGCAATAGATACTTTTGATACCTTATCTACCATTTTATCCTGGTGAATTTCTTCCACTAAAGTTGATGTCAAAATTTTGCCTTGATCCATCTCAAACCCTACAGATAAATCCATCTCACCGTAAGTTTGTTTTAATTGACTTTTTAATGTGTCCTGCGCATTAAAAGAGAATAAAACCATACTAAGTACAAGCATCGTAGAAATAGCTATACTTACAATAGATGAAAACACTATAAATTTATTGGACTTAAATAAACGAAAAGCTAAACCTCGTAGTGTTTTCATATCTTAGGACTCTCGACTTTTGTAATAAGCTTAAACTTCTCTAGTATATGATCCAAATCACTATTTCCGCTACAGATATATGTATCGACAATAGAGCCATCATGAAAGAATAGAACGCGATCTGCATAAGTAGCTACATTAGGGTCGTGAGTAACAAGAAGTATGCTTTGGCTGAGTTCGTTTTTTGTAGTTACTAGTGTGTGTAGTATGACTTCGGAAGTATTAAAATCAAGGTTACCTGTAGGCTCGTCTGCCAGAATAATAGGTGGTTCAGTTATAATTGCTCTTCCTATAGCTACGCGCTGCTGTTGTCCACCTGACAGTTGTACAGGGCGGTGTTTCTTCCAAGCTGTTAAGCCCAAGAGCTCAACAGCGTTATTTACTTTTAAATCAATTACATCCGATGTAAGTCCCTTTAAAATGAGCGGCAGAGCTATGTTTTCTTCTACAGATAAATCCTTTAATAAGTGGAATGATTGGAAAATAAACCCAATATTATCTCTTCTGTACGCTGAAGCTTGAGGTTCTTGGAACATATCTTTTGAAAGCATTCCTTTTAGTTTAATCGTTCCACTAGTTGGTTCATCCAGTGCTCCTAAAATGTTCAGCAGTGTGCTTTTTCCTGAAC
>NZ_JBFULJ010001048.1:0-1195 GCF_056400385.1 Priestia sp. P5_B4 | reverse complement strand
CCAACGTGCTATACTGCGTGGTTAGTAAAAATGAAATTTTCCGTTTAAAGCAAGTTATTACTTCTGTAGATCCACACGCATTCGTTGCAGTTACGGATGTTCATGATGTCTTAGGCGAAGGATTTACCCTTGATGAAAATAAAAAACCGCTTGAAAGATAAAAAAAATACCGCATTAGCGGTATTTTTTTTAGTCGTCGTTATTCATTCCTGTATAAATCATGATTAAACGAACCAACTCAAGAACTGCTACTGCTGCAGCTGCTACGTATGTTAAAGCCGCTGCGTTAAGCACTTTACGCGTCTCGCGCTCTTCGTCATTTCGAATCGCTCCGACTGAGACGATTTGCGTCATCGCTCGGCTTGAAGCATTAAATTCAACAGGCAGTGTTACAACTTGGAATACGACCGCTGCTGCCATGAAAATAATACCTAACAATAGCAACGGCTTAATCGACGCAATAATTCCAATCATAATTAAAATCCAAGAAGCGTTTGATCCAAGGCTTGCCACCGGCACAAGGGAATGGCGAAGACGTAAAAACGAATAGTTTTCTTTGTCTTGAATCGCGTGGCCCACTTCGTGAGCCGCAACGGCAGCGCCCGCGACAGACGTTCCGTAATAGTTGTCTTCTGATAAACGAATTACTTTTGAACGAGGATCGTAGTGATCTGATAAAAATCCGCCTACAGGCTCTACGTGAACGTTGTACAACCCGTTTTCATCCAAAATTTTCCTTGCCACTTCTGCGCCTGTCATTCCTGATGAGTTGCTTACTTGTGAATATTTTTTGTAAGCACTTCTCACCTTAAACTGTGCCCAAATTGGCACAAGGATAATAATGAGAAAATAAATCAAAAAGCTCATTTACCCACACCTTTCATTATGTGTTTGACTACTCTTTTATTTTAGACAATTCTGCGCTTTTACGTCAATCATTACGCCCTCTAGCTGACTTTCTTTTCTGGTCAGCAAAATATTTTCGCGCTCCTACATAAAAAAGTGTAGCAATAATAATACTTCCGGTGGTAATTGTAACCCAAATAAAAGACGGGTCTGTACGATTTTCTTTTACTTGTTCAAAAAAATCTTTTAAGTTTTGTTCCATTTGGTTAAACTGCTCATCGTTAATCTCACTTAGCGTTCCTTCAGTTTGTAAAAAGTGAACGTCCGCGCTCACACGCTGTACGTAGGG
>NZ_JBFULJ010001047.1:0-1195 GCF_056400385.1 Priestia sp. P5_B4 | reverse complement strand
GCTTTTGTGGTCGTACACGATGTGCGCGACGTCTTTGGAGTAGGTTTTACCATTCCAAAAGCCAGTTGRAAACCCGCTGTAAAAAAGCGAGTTTTTTCTATTATATATGTTTGCGCTAAAAATACTGCAAACCTGCTGTTATAAAAAGAATAAACTTTCTTGTAACGACAATAAAAAGCTCTGTAATGAAAAACAAAAAAGCTAAAAGGCGACGCCTTTTAGCTTTTTTGTTTACACGTCCATTTAATTAACAAGCCGCAGTGCGTTAATCCTCCTCCAAACCCATAAAGAATAAGAAGGTCATTACCCTGTACTTTTCCTGTCATTATTCCTTCGTTTAAAGCAAGCGGAATAGAAGCTGAAGATGTATTTCCGCAGTATTGCACACTCGTTAACGTTTTATCCATTGTAACACCTGTTTTAGCACAAATAGCTTCAATCATTCGAAGGTTTGCACTGTGCGGAATAAACCAATTTACATCAGAAAGAGAAATGGAAGTATTCTTTAATAATGCTTCTACTCCTTTTGGAATCGTTCGGACAGCAAAGCGGTATACTTCACGCCCGTTTTGAACTAAATTCCCGCTCGAATTAATTTCTTTTCCTGAAAGAGTATTAGATAAGTTAGAACGATATAAATTCACCCCTCCGCTTCCGTCCGTTCCGTAGTGACATCCTAAGAAACTCGGATTATGCTCCTCGTACTCTATAAGCATAGCTCCCGCTCCGTCACCAAACAGCACGCATGTGGCCCGGTCCGTATAATCTGTAATTTTCGACATGACTTCAGCACCAATAACTAAAATCTTTTTATGCAATCCCGACGTCACTAAGCCGTTCGCCACATGAAGGCCATATGTAAAACCGGCGCATGCGGCACTTAGATCAAATGCAGCAGCTTGATCAATATGAAAGTAATCTTGAATCTGACATGCTACGCTAGGAAAAAAGTGATCTGGCGTTGTTGTCGAAACAATAATTGCATCTACATCTTCTATTTCTACAGCATATCGGTTAAGCAAATTTTCAACGGCTCGAATGGCAAGCGTAGACGTGTATTCGCCTTCACCAGCAATTCGTCGTTCTTTCATTCCGGTACGCTGTACAATCCATTCGTCACTTGTATCAACCATTTCTTTTAAATGGTCGTTCGTTAATTTTTGCTTTGGTGTATATATCCCCATTCCTGTGATTC
>NZ_JBFULJ010001046.1:0-1199 GCF_056400385.1 Priestia sp. P5_B4 | reverse complement strand
ATAATAGATATGCTAGAAAAGGTTATGCTAAGAAAAAAGCCTGAGGAGATTGTGTATGGAAACCATTAAACCCATCAAAATAKGATCTAAAAAATCATACCCTCATGAGAAACTGACATCTGCAGAAGTGGGAAAACTTTGGGCCACTTATATGGGTAATAGTATGTCTACGCGTATTCTTAGTTACTTTCTTCAACATGTTGAAGACCAAGAGATCAAAACATTGCTGGAACATGCGTTAAACTTGAGTGAGGAATTTCAACGTACAATAAAAGAAATATTTGTCAAAGAAAAAATTCCCGTTCCCCATGGTTTTACGGAAGAAGACGTGAACCTTGGAGCTCCTAGATTATTTGAAGATGAGTTCTATGTACATTATTTAAAGTATGTTGGAAAGGCAGGAATGAGCATCTATAATGTGGCGGTGCCTTTAATGTATAGAGAAGATGTACGAAAATTTTATCTTCATTGTATGAATTCTACTATGGAATTAATGGAACAGATCAAGACGATTTTAATGAATAAAGGATTCATTATTAAACCACCGATCATTCCTATAGCAGAAAATGTGAAGATAGCTAGTCCTGGTTATCTGAAAGGCTTCATGGGAGATGTTCGTCCTTTACACGCTTTAGAAATTGCCCATTTATACGACAATATTGAAAGTAACGTAACAAGTAAGACATTAATTATGGCATTTGGTCAAGTCGCAAAAATGGATAAGGTTCGAGAAGTATTTAAAAAAGGGGAAGAAATTACTCTTAGATCCGTGGATCATTACATGGAGAAGCTGCGGGATGATAACTTACCTGCTCCCTCATTACTTAGTCATTTAGTCACAACTTCCACCTTTTCGCCCTTCTCTGATAAATTAATGTTATTTCACAAAGTAGATATGTTTTCAATGAAAATACGAGCATTTGGAAATTCAGTAGCTGTCAATGGAAGACATGATTTAGTCGCACTATATGGTAAGTCCCTAGCAGACATATTTATGTTTGTGGAGGAGGCATCCAAGCTTATGATGGAAAATGGATGGATGGAAGTACCGCCAGAAGCTGCGGATCGAGAAGATTTAGCTTCAAATTAGTATCTTTGATAAAGATGAAAAAATAACAAAAGGCCCTTAATAAAAGGGCTTTTTGTTATTTAATTTCCGATAAATCACATTACGTTAACTGGATTTATATATCGTATAC
>NZ_JBFULJ010001045.1:0-1202 GCF_056400385.1 Priestia sp. P5_B4 | reverse complement strand
TTCCTATCCCTACCAGTTGAGGTTGAGGACGTAAAGTCGGTATCTCCSCATCTAGTAAAGGTTTGATCTGCTTTTGAAACGGTTCATAYACCTTYTYYGACYAATTGCTTGCTGCTTTTGGGCTAAATCATTTGTTCAAGACCTACTTCCTTTATCACGTTCCCTTGTTTTTCTTTTCTTGTCAAGGTTAGTTAAATCCAGACTTACTCCTAGTTAGCTACTCTCATTACTTCTTGATCACTATATCTATTCTTCTTCGGATACCTTTTTATCAAATCCAACTTTATAAAAAAACCTTGAAAGGGTTTAGCCAATCAAGGAATAAATAATATATTCGTTAAATTTCCAATCTACTAATAAATCAAGGTAATACTTATCATTTTCTTCTATTTTCTTTAAAAATTAGCAATCTTACCTATATCCTATATTGTATGTAATCTAATAATAAAAGCACGTGTTGCCTACCGTAGACAATCAAGTGCTTTAAGTTCATATGTTTTTAAGTAGCATAAATTTGTAAGTTTTATAGTAACAGTGTGTTACCTTTTGTAGATCACGACAAATACTATATTAAATCTTACGAGTTTGTATGAGTTCGTTAGTTTAATATACATTCCATGTGTTTATATTTATCGCCCGGTAAAATGTCATMTAGCCTAAGCTCGTACTTTGTTTTCTATTCTATCATTGCGCGTAATACTCTATGATGGTACAACCATCATGAAGTACGAACTTCAAAATGACCTTTTCTTTTTTTGTACACTTCACATATACCTTGTTTTTCATATATATGTGTATCAAACACTACAAACTTTATCACTTTTGTAAATTGCCATTATACACCTATCTATCTTTTTCATCCTCTTCATATGCTAATGCAATTGTTACTATTTCCTCTGTTGATAACTCTTCATCATGTCAAAAAATTAAGTCACTTGGAGCTGGATGAGGTACATTACTTTCTAATATATCAATATATTCACTATATTCACTCACTTCTTCATCAGACAACTTCGGATTACATATTTTGTCTACAAATTCAATTAATTCCTCTTTAGATAGTTTATTTTCCGTAACATTCATCCTTTCCTAAATCAATGTCCTTTTTTCCTAAAATGATATGCTGGATCTAATATGTTTTGATGCGTTTTTGGTGAAGTAATTATTAAATTATCAAGATTATATACTTCTCCGCCTTTATC
>NZ_JBFULJ010001044.1:0-1205 GCF_056400385.1 Priestia sp. P5_B4 | reverse complement strand
ACATTCCCCATATCGCTTCCTCCAATTCTTCATTCATCATTTATTCAACAAAAAGCTTAAATCCCTATAGTTATAGAGGGCACTCATTCCTTATTTCAAAGAGGTTCATCTGTAAAAGCATCATGAACTCTTTTTTCATTTTATCTCTTATACAAAAAGCCCCTATGATATGTATAATCATAGAAGCTTTGCTTATAACACTTTTTCATGCTGTTTATAAAATTGGAGAAGGGACCGTTCAAACAAATAGTTTTTTTCCGGTAAATAAAGTGAAAGCATAATCGGAGAGTGAAGTTCTTCACGATGTAGTTCATATTTTTTACTGTGTGCAATTGGATAATGAGTAGAGGCATTAGGCGCCGTCCATATCTTCACGGGCAGCGTTGATTTTAATTCTGTAACAGAAGGGTACTCCTTAATTAACTTTGATACTTGCTTCCGCTCCACTTTATAAGCTTGAGTCAAGTCCTTCGTGAATTGTTTATAAAAGAATTTATTGTTTTTTTCATGTTCTGCATGCGTATGAAGATCAATACATGGATTTAGTAAACCAGCTGATCGAACGAACGTATTCCCGTCATTTTCCATTAGCTGCAGCGCTAACAGAGCCCCCATTCCTTCAGCTAAAATATGAATTCGTTTATTTAAAATTTCTTGTTTCATTACTAAATGATAAAGTTGTTTTGCAAGGTGATATGCTTCAGGAGACCCCCAATGCCGGCCATATAAATTGGAATAAAATACTGTGTATCCTTCATCTTGTAAACATTGCAACAGCTGTGACCTTCCGCCGTGCTGAATCCATAAGCTAGTTGAACTTTCAACAAAATGATCTTTATCACCCAATACTAACACACCGAAACCATTCGGTCGTTCAGGGACATGTACGACATTCCATTGCGTATCTAAGCTAAAAAAGCGTCGATGTATCATAGCTCTTCCTCCGTAACTTACTAGTTGTTCCATACAGTGTATGATAGAACCATTAAAAAGCGCACTAGAATAATGCCTATTTCTGACTTATTGCTCTTTTGTTTCTGCATGGGAACACGTCCCTTATTTATTCATAAAAAATTCAATTTCTTATTTGACTGCTATATGCTAAAATGAAATCAAACTGTACTGTAAACGAGGTGAATAGAATGCGTGTCGTAATGGCTTTTGTTTGGGGCTTTTTACTAATGAATATGGCAGTGTACGTAATC
>NZ_JBFULJ010001043.1:0-1207 GCF_056400385.1 Priestia sp. P5_B4 | reverse complement strand
ACTTTGGTGTTCGCTTTCGCTATAATGCCATTGGTGATGTGACAGCCAATGATATTGTAGCTCCTTCTCAGGCATTCGGTATTACGCTAGGTGTTTCCACCGTTGCTATGCATGCAGGTTCTACGGTTGCTATTACGGACCCAAACAAAGCAAAAGGAATTGTGTATCTTCCTAAGACAACGACAAAATGGTCAAATGCTGTAGATCAAGGAGTGTACAATGGAGGAGGAAGAGCCGAAGGACCTTTTGCTGCTGTTTCAAAAGTAGGGACAGGTAAAGCTGCTTTTATTGGGGATTCTTCACCGGTTGAAGATGCTACACCAAAATATAAACGAGAAGATACAGGATCTTCTAAAACCACATATGACGGATTTAAGGAACAAGACGATTCTACACTGCTTGTAAATATGGTCAACTGGTTAGCGAAGCAAGAAAGCTATACCTCTTTGAATCAAGTCTCAGGACTTCAATTAGATCAGGCTACAGCATTACTTTCGTCGGAAACGCCAAGTCAGTCCACTGAGCCTCAGCCAGAGCCATGGTCAGCACCTACAGCAGGCTATAAATGGTACGATACGTCAACTTTTGCATCTGGTTCATATGGTTATAAAGGTGGAACCACACAGCCCCCAGCTGCTAGTGCTTACGTGTTGGAACATCAAGCCATTTTACCAACGAGCGGCATATTCCAAATACGCGTAAAGGTAAGCGGGCTTTCAGCTAACACTACGTACAGCACGTTTAATCTAGGTGCATATAACGGATCGGGAACTCAAATTGCTAAAGTTCAAAACGCAGATGGAAGCTGGCCGTCATCGTATGGATACAGCAGCAATTTTTCAATTACAACAGACGCATCTGGAAATGGAGAAAAGGTTTTGAATGTCCAATTAAATCCAAGCGCAGTGGGGAGTGCCAATCTTCGCTTACGCCAAAGCGGTACGAATGCATATACAGAAGCTGTGACGGTAGGGAACGTAGCGGTTGAACCATTGCCTTAATAAGGCGGAAGCAAGCACTTGTGCTTGCTTTTTTATTGTTGTATTCTCTATCTTTGAGCGTTAAAGAAGCGTCAGACGAGAGGCTTATCCATAAAGGAGAAATATGATATCTTAGAAGAAAGAATGAAGTAAAAGGAGTCAGCTAATATGTCTAAATATAAAGAATTAGAGACGGGTTATCTAATGGATAAGATTAAAGAATACAA
>NZ_JBFULJ010001042.1:0-1214 GCF_056400385.1 Priestia sp. P5_B4 | reverse complement strand
ATGAAACCGGTTGACATATGAAACCGGTTGACATAAAATAATATTGAAAGTGCTTTCAGATTTAAAAATTACTATTCTACATCACTAGCTAAAGGGGCAATTAACGTGAAAGGTTCAAAAAGTCTATATTGGAAGTTAAGTGCATATTTCTTCTTTTTCTTTTTTACTTGGTCTGCTAGTTATTCTTTATTTTCTATTTGGTTAGGACAAGAAATAAAATTAAATGGTTCAGAAACAGGTTTGATTTTTTCTGTAAACGCTATCTTTGCCTTATGTATACAGCCTTTGTATGGTTATATTTCTGACAAAATAGGTTTAAAGAAAAATATCTTATTTTTTATCAGTTTATTACTTGTATTTGTAGGACCATTCTATATTTTTATCTATGGACCGTTATTACAATACAATGTCTTTTTAGGTGCAGTTGTTGGGGGACTATATTTAGGAGTAGCTTTTTTGGCTGGTATCGGAGCTATCGAATCTTACGTTGAAAAGGTTAGTCGTAAGTATAAGTTTGAGTACGGAAAATCAAGAATGTGGGGCTCGTTAGGATGGGCAGCAGCTACATTTTTTGCAGGACAGATATTTAATATCAACCCACATATTAATTTTTGGGTAGCATCTGTTTCAGCCATCATATTGGTAACAATAATTATGTCCGTAAGAATAGAAATGACAGATTACGAAATGGAGAAAGCCGATTCTGTTACATTAAAAGATGTTGGACGACTTTTTCTATTAAAAGATTTTTGGTTTTTAATGATGTATGTTATCGGAGTGACATGTGTTTATAGCGTTTATGATCAACAATTCCCAATTTATTATGCATCCTTATTTCCAACTGAAGCTCTAGGCAATCAAGTATTTGGATATTTAAATTCCTTCCAAGTATTTTTAGAGGCTGGGATGTTGTTTCTTGCCCCATTTGTAGTAAATAAACTTGGTGCAAAGAATAGTTTAATTTTAGCAGGACTTCTAATGGCCTTTCGAATCATTGGTTCTGGACTTGTAATTGGACCAATTGGAATTTCATCCATGAAATTAATTCACGCACTTGAATTACCGATTATGTTGATTGCTATTTTCAAGTATTTAGCAGCGAATTTTGATACAAGACTATCTTCTGTATTATATTTAGTGGGTTTTCAATTTGCCTCTCAAGTAGGTGCATCTATTCTTTCACCAATCGCAGGTGGATTATACGATAGTACAGG
>NZ_JBFULJ010001041.1:0-1221 GCF_056400385.1 Priestia sp. P5_B4 | reverse complement strand
AAAAACTCGGTTACTATTAGATGGTAAATTAATAATTTTATTCAACTAACTTACCTTTAAAGCTCACACAACTGTTTGAGTTTTTTTCAGTTTTAAAAAAGGGTATTGAAAAAATGTATCCATAATTCTATCTGAAAAAAACACAGCGGAATTCGGAATACGATCGAAAAAACAATTGTAAAACTATTATAACATTTTTTGAAAATATTACAAATTTTTCATTGACAATATATTTTAATTTGAGGTAAAATAAAGTTTTATTATTTATAATAACTCGAAATAAAAGTTTCCAACAAGTCATGAAACTTCTGGAAAGTCCCTATAAATAACCATTTGATTACCGGTGATAAGCGAAATGATTCCACCATTAAACTAATCTTTAAACTAACCCTCCTTACGTTGGCGGCTTAGTTTAGGGATGTACTACTACAGTAAGTGGTGCAATTAAAAAGCAAAAGAAGAAGATATGAACATTATTACCAAGTGTTTAGAAATTCTTATATCAAAAATTCCGTGCATTATTCCATGAAAATAAAATGGTAAGAAACACTAATTTATATAAATGATTATTACTCCTTTATAAGCTATAATGTAATATGAGGAGTAGTGATGTTAGTATGTATTATTACGGCAAAAGAAACCAAGAACCTTTAGCTCAAGAACAAACAGAGGTTTGGGAATGTACAGTAGAAGATTGTAAGGGCTGGATGAGAAAAGATTTCTCTTACGACAACCACCAAAAATGCCCTTTGTGTGGAAATCACATGGAAGCTGGAGAACGGCTTATTAATAAAATCCCCCTTAATCCCCATCGAAGATAATTTGTATCAATGCTATCGCATAGATTAAAAATTACTACTATATTATTTAATTGAAAATATAGCTAATTTATTTGCATTTGCTTTCTATTTCTAATRTATGTTATAACTAGTTATACCTTGTATCGWTCGTCTTGTCTAAAACCCAGGCTTTTTTTAAAAGCCTGGGTTTTCTATTGAACTAATASTAGATAAATCATRGTTTGCTAATTATAAGACCATAAAAAAAGGACTCCTTYATAAGGAGTCYTTTTTGTTATCACTTTTRATTATGCTTTGTGAACGTTAGCAGCTTGTGCTCCACGTTGACCTTSYTCGATATCAAAAGTMACTTTTTGACCTTCTTCTAATGATTTGAAACCTTCACCTTGAATAGCACTGAAATGAACGAATACATCGTCTC
>NZ_JBFULJ010001040.1:0-1224 GCF_056400385.1 Priestia sp. P5_B4 | reverse complement strand
TCCTCCGCCCTTTCCCCTGTTGTTCTTTATAAATAAAGCGCTTTCAAAACATTTCGCTTTTTAATAGAAAAGTTATCTTCATAGTTTCATCATACAACAAACTCATAATTATTTCCATTACTTTTTTAATTTTCCGTCAATATTCCCCTGAATCATTTCCATTTTTTTATCAAATAAGACGTGCTATAGTATAAACAGCACAAATGCAGCTGAACTCACTGATAAAAGGAGTAATCACTATGAAATACGACTTAACAAAATGGGAGCCTCACGGCTATTCTTGCCCTGTGGAAGCAGCCGTTGATGTAGTCGGAGGCAAATGGAAAAGCGTCATTTTGTATCAATTATCGAAGGAACGCCGGCGCTTTAATGAACTGCGCAGACTCATTCCTGGCGTGACGCAGCGAATGCTCACGCTGCAGCTTCGCGAACTCGAGCGCGACGGAATTATCCACCGCGAAGTCTATAAACAAGTTCCGCCTAAAGTAGAATATTATTTAACACCCTTTGGAGAAACGCTCATCCCTATTATCGAGCTGATGTTTAAATGGGGATATGATCATACCGATAARATTGCTGAAGCGAGAATTCAAGCAGTGAAAGAGTAAAAAGCACGCAAAGCGTGCTTTTTTTATACATGTTTACGAATCAATAATTCTTTTAATCCGTACACAAACGTGCTTTCAATCGGCTTTAACTCAAATGACGGGCTCCAGTCCATCTGCGGATAGCGGTCAATCAGCTCGGCCAGCATAATTTTTGCTTCTATTCGAGCAAGGGGTGCTCCTAAGCAAAAATGAATGCCTCTTCCAAATGCCATGTGCACATTTGGCTTTCGATCGATTTTAAATACATCCGGGTCTTCAAAATACTCCGCGTCTCGATGCGCAGATCCCATCCATGGAACCACGTGTTCGCCCGCTTTTAGTTTCTTGCCTGCAAGAGTCACATCTTCTTTTACGATTCGGTGAAGAGCCTGAACGGGTGAACGATAGCGAAGAACTTCTTCAATCGCAGAAGGCAAAAGTTCTTTCTCTCGTTTGAGTCGTTCAAAAGAAGCTTTATCTTCCATTAAACAATAAATCGTATTTGAAATTAAATTTGTGGTTGTTTCGTTTCCAGCAATCAGCAGCAAAATAGAAAAACCGACGATCTCTTCATCCGTTAGCTGTTTCCCTTCTTCTTTTGCCTGAAGAAGCACGGTGATAATATCATCTCCTGGAC
>NZ_JBFULJ010001039.1:0-1224 GCF_056400385.1 Priestia sp. P5_B4 | reverse complement strand
GGGTTTTAATCATGTTAACAAAAAATCATACTCAAAGTTTAGTGGAGTTATTAAACGATAAAATAGTACCTTCTCTATATGAGATAAGAAAATATCAGGGCCCAAATGGAGAGGTCAAAAGAAATTACGAAAAAGCTAGAGAGCTCTTATTAAAAGTAGTTGCTGAAACTGAAACAATATATAACTCTTTAAATTTACCTGAAGTGTGGAATGCATTAAAAAATGACGTATGTGATTGGATTGAAAGAGGACTCGATCAAGCTCCTTATTTTGATCAAACGTTAATTGCTTATAGCCCGCCTGCAAACGGGGAGGCGACGTTCTTTTTAGGACCGATTGTAACGCCTAATGGCCCTACAAAAAGAGGATTTTATTTAGAAGCCTTTATCGCTGTGCGCGATGAACCTGAAATCATGAAATCCATCGAAGCAGACCTTCCTCATCCTAAAAATGGGTGTGAATCTTTAAAGCTGTTGGCTGGTACTCAAGGATTTATGGAAGGGAAGTGTATTGTATTTTTCCCTGAGAATGTAAAAACAAAAGAAAAGGTAACAAGTCAAAACTTCGCGATATTTTTCTTTAATAAATTTCACAGCATATACAATGAGGATACATTAAAAAGAGCGTCTTCTATCTTTCCTGATTTCAACTTTAAATCTCATACTATGAATAGAGAAGACACTTATCAGGCAAGGGTAATCTGGGGATATCTGCATGATTATTACCATCACTGCGGAAATAAACCTTTTGACCAACATATACAGGCGAAAATGAATTTTTTTGCAGGCATACTAGAAGAAGTTAAAGTAGATTGCCAGACGGTGCTGACTCTTCATAAAAGAAAATATCCTTTTTGGGAAGAGATAACGGAATTTGTTCTCTTTGAACGACTTTTAAGATACCCTAGTCAGCATAATGCACCTCGAAACWTTGATTCTGGAACAGGTTTTTTTCTTTTTAGCTGGCTAGTTGCAAATGGGCGTTCAATATCCCGAAAAGGAGACCATGCTTATTTAGATTTAGACATATGCTTAAAAGAACTGGATCTTTTAGTAAAAGAAATTGAAGAACTTGAAATGATTCAAAGTGACCTTGACTATAAAGAAGAAGCTGAACATTATGTTCGAAAATACTTATTACCTAGTGAGAACGATGATAAATTTATTATCCCGGACAATTACTTTATTAATCAGCAAAATAAAAAGATTGAAGTTCCATACTTAC
>NZ_JBFULJ010001038.1:0-1224 GCF_056400385.1 Priestia sp. P5_B4 | reverse complement strand
ATTTTGTCTATTTCTCGTCTTTCTGTAACTTTTTTATTCCTAAAATTATGAGTAGATTAGATGAATATACAAGAATACTGACGAATTTCTGTTAATTTGGCTATTTTTATCAGGGACTCATCCCTACTTTCTCTTCGGTTACTTATAAGGTTTTTTTATTATTTTAAGAAAATTGTTCTTATAAGCGTTTTTTATTTTATCACTTATTATTTAGAACATAGTTTAATTTAATATAAAATATCGCACTTAATTAAATGAAATTTTCAAAAATTACGAATAATAAAATGAGATCTTGCAGATACTAACGTCAACGCTCGCACAAAGGGAGGCATGATTATGATAGATTTAAATTTCATCCTACTCATCCTTGATCTTCTCTCATCACTTGTCACTATTGGCATCTACTTTACAACCAAGTAGTACCTAACCTTCTCTTTACTCTTCTAGCGCATGTACTTAAGCTATTACAAAAAAGAAGCAAGCCAATTTTTATTGGCTTGCTTCAGCTATATAATAAAGTAGTTAAAGTGGAAGGGATTTATCCGCGTCTTCCGCCTCTGCCACCTCGTTTTGATTCAGTGCTGCGTTTTAGTGTAGATAAATTATCTTCACTATCTTTTAAGAAACGCGCCATTTTTTGTTCGAAGTTTTCCTTTGGTTGGAAGTTGCTTTTAGAACGATTATCATTATTTCTTGCCTGACGTGGCGGGCGTTGTGAATAAGAAGATGAGGGTCTTTCAGGTTTATCTATTGCTTTTTTAATCGATAATCCAATTTTTCCGTCTTTCTCATTAACGACTTTCACTTCAATCTCTTGACCAACTTTAAGATGGTCATTAATGTCTTTTACATAGCTGTCAGCTACCTCACTAATATGTACAAGCCCAGTTTGACCTCCAGGTAATTCTACAAATGCTCCAAAATTAGTAATACCTGTTACTTTACCTTGTACCTTGCTACCTACTTCAACTGCCATAAAAAATGTTCCTCCTCAATAATATTAAAAGCACTTCATTATACCAAAGTGCGTAAGAATAACAAAGTGTGTATGAGAAAACAATTTGTTAAATTACACTTTTTCCGCCTCTTTTTTGTTTTATGAAAGAAATCAGTCAAAATAATGCCCATATTAGATATACCTAATATGGGCATTTCTCTCATTTCCACCATTCATCAAACATGCTAGCCGGTAACTGACGTTTATGTTCCGTAATACGATAGCGC
>NZ_JBFULJ010001037.1:0-1225 GCF_056400385.1 Priestia sp. P5_B4 | reverse complement strand
ATACTTGAGTGATTTCTTCATCTTCGGATGCTTCAAGTAATAACAACCATCGCACAAGTTGATCTTCTCGTGGATCGACTTCTTTATTTCGCCATTTAATTAATAGCTTAGGTAGCTCCATAAAATGAATTTCCAGCATATCTGTTAAAAGCAATTTCTGTTCTCGCTCATATAACTGAAAGGTGGAGTGATAATCATGCATATGTGATAAATAACGGAAGTTCACAATGTTAATGGTAATGGTTTTACAAAGTTCCCCGTAGTCCATGCCTTCTTTCATTTGACTACTATACATYTTGGACCAGTAATAGAGYGTTCGTTTTTCCATGTCATGTTTRTTATTAAGTTGAATTTCAATATTGACACGGCTTCCATCTTCTAACTGCGCATGTACGTCTAAAATCGAGCGTTTATCTTCTTGGTTTTCTTTATTAAAATGCGGRTCCAATAATTGAACCGTTTGAATCTTCTTCTCATCTGGAAAGCGAAGTGCCGCATTTAAAAAGGCTGCTAAAATAGATTCATTTCCATGGGTGCCAAATAACGATTTAAACGCAAAGTCGACACGTAAATCTAATCGTTTCGTCATAATGCCCTCCGTCATATTTGTGTTTGTTATTAGTATTAGTATATCACGACTAGATTTCTTCTTCCTATATCACACGTTCTAATTCGGTATGTTCATATTGAAAAACTTGTTCTTCCAGTTAGGCGCAAGATTTTCGTAGTAACCCATACATTGAATATAATTAGATAAATAATAAGAGGGATTTCTTTTTGTTTAAGTGCTGAAAGACAAAAATAAGGTGATCAACATCATCTTGAGAGATAGGCGAACGCCGTTCTAAAGCGTGTTTAATTTCTGCTAACATACATAAATCATGTAATTCATAGTCAGTGAAGATAGGTTGAAGAGAGTTTAATCCAAATAGTAACGGGAGGTTATCATGAAGGGTAGTTCCACACTCTGCGAAAAAAAGTTGTCGCCATAGATGTCCATAATGTGTAATCATTCCGTGTTCGATGATACTTACTATTGTCATTTCGATTTCAAACAGCAACATATAAGACTTAAATATGAGCTCTTTTTCCATCTGCATTCCACCTTTTATAGAACTTTTAAAATAAGTTAAATTATAGTTGCCCCGCAATCCACTGCCTACCTAGGCATACTTCGAAGGCATAGATCTGTTTCTCGCTACTCTTCCATCACCCCCTCTCTATT
>NZ_JBFULJ010001036.1:0-1226 GCF_056400385.1 Priestia sp. P5_B4 | reverse complement strand
GATAGAAAGTGAACAAGTCTTTTTTTATGCGTTGACATAGTGTTAAGTTTTTTATGTTTTGATGACATTTCGAGATTTTAGTTGTATTTTCCTGTTGAATTTTCTAGAATAGTAGAGAATAAAACCGTATCGAAAAGAAGTCGTATCATGTGCAGAGAACGTTTCAGGAGGACAACGAAGTGAAAAAGATTCTACTATTCACGTTAGTAGCGCTATTGGCAACTTTTTTTATTGACAGGGTATACAGCGAACGCAACCAAGCGCAACTTCAGCAAACTGTAATTAATGAAATTAAAAAAACAAATCAAAGTAAAGAAGAAGCTTCCATCCTTGATTTTAATGAATTATGTGATTTTAGATGGGATAAAGTATATGTTTTTGGACCGGAAACGACTCGCAGTGAGGTAAATGAAAAGCTGGGCTTCACGTGGTCTGAAGCAAAAKCAAAAGGTATTGGAAAAGATAAAAAAGATAACTTTATTGTCTTTGTAGAAAATAATCAAGTAACGCAATATTTAAAAATACCGGCGTCATATGGAACTATTGTTCCTAAGACTTCTGTTGCAAATGAAAGCTAACGAATTTCTTCGTTAGCTTTTTTATGCTTTCTTTTTTAAGGATGAAGTTTTTTTCTCTGCTGTTGATTTTGTCGGATGTAAAGTAGAAGGATCTATGCTCACTTTTAACATTTCCATTAAATGTCGAATATCTCGTTCTTCGCTTCCGCTGCCTTTTGTAACTTCGCCTTGATTTATTTTTTGTTGAATGACGTTTTGTAAGGCGTCTCGGTAGTTGTTTTTGTAAATAGATGGATTAAAAGAAGTAGATAGCTTATCAATTAATTCCACCGTCACTTGTGTATCACTTTCATTAATGGAAGAAGTACTGGATAAGTTAGGCACATCTGTGACTGAACGAAGCTCTTCTTCAAAATGCATCGTGTGAAGAACAAGAGATCCGCCCACGGAACGAATAATTGCCATTTGCTGTTTGGAATATAAAAATACATCCGCAATACCGACTTTATTCGTTATTTCAAGTGCATTTAATAAAGTATAATAAGCTTTTAGGCTTGTTTCCCCAGGAGAAATATAGTAGGGCTTATCAAAAAACAGGGGATCAATGTCATCTAACGAAACAAAGTGTAACAATTCAACGGCTTTGTTTGCTGTAAAGGGCTCTTTGACACTGTCGATTTCCTGTTGTGAAAGTACAACAAACTGACC
>NZ_JBFULJ010001035.1:0-1230 GCF_056400385.1 Priestia sp. P5_B4 | reverse complement strand
ATACTTGAAGCCAGAAAGCCATTTGCGCGGCATGATGAAAATGGAAGGGTATACTCATTTTGGATCGATTATCATTGTTCATCCAAATGCCGACGACGCATTTATAGGGAAAGTACATCAGCTGTGCGAAGAGGCTGGCTGTAAAGTAGGAGCTTCCGCACTTCCGATTCCCGGATGTGCTATTCGAATATTAGCTGCTAGTACACAAGAAGTTGAAGACATAATCGCTAAAGTATACGGATTGTTCCGACAGCATTTACTAAAAGCTGAAGTATCACTTTTGCGTAAGTATTAAAGAGGCTGGGACAAAAATATGTTAGTTGAAAGAAGATCCGAACGAGCTGGATTCTTAATGGAGAATCAAATTCGTTCGGATTTTTTATTGGTAGGGTGAACGTAGGTTTCCTGTATGTAGCTCCTTCTAGCCGTTGATTAAAGGGCAAAGCGACGTCTTGCACAGAAATCAACAGCTGTGGAACAGGCAGTCCTGATCATTTATCCTACTTGTTCATCTTTAGATTGAATTGTTTTCGTTATGTCTCATTCGCTTTTAGAACCACAGACTAAATAATCCGTCGCTTACACCTAAATTATACATATAATAAAGGCCAAATATAATGCTGACAGCGCCTGTTACCTGCATCAAACAGCGGTTTAACGTCACTTGTTTTTTAGTTGTAACGAATGGAATCCCAATAACCGTTGTAAATAACAGCATGCCAAGACAAGTGCCGATTCCAAAAATGATAATGTACAGAGCACCTTGCCATACGTGAGTAACGGTGCTCATCGTTAATACAACCATCGCTGCGCTTCCCGCCAGTCCATGAACAAAGCCAATGCCCAATGACTTTAAGTAAGACGTTTTTTCGTGATGCGTATGTACTTGTTTTTTGTAAGACAGAAACGATGTGAAACCGAGGTAAACGAGCATAATTCCCACTAAAAATTCAAGTGACATGCTCATACGTTCAGAAATACTGCTTTTTAACACCATTAAAATCATACCAAAAATAAACAGCGTAAGCGTATGGCCAATCCCCCAGTATACTCCTGCAAGCGAAGAGCGCCACAGTTTTTTACTTTTTGAAGCAATGGTTGATACAGCGATAATATGATCTGGTTCTAGAGCATGCTTGATTCCTAAAAGAAACCCTAGTATTAAAATTGAARAAAAACTTGTTTCCATGTCAGCTTTTTCATCCTTTCGTACGTATAAAACTAGTATAT
>NZ_JBFULJ010001034.1:0-1231 GCF_056400385.1 Priestia sp. P5_B4 | reverse complement strand
TGGCTACACGTGGCTGCTAGAGCTGGTAGCCTTGATATGATAAAGTTCTTAGTTGAATACGGGATGGATATTAACACAAATGAAGGTGTACCAAAGTCAGCGCCAATTGCACATGCAGCGAGTGTAGGTGAATTTAGCATAGTTCAGTACTTATACGATAGAGGTGCAATGTTAGATGTAAGCGATTCGAGTAGAAATCCTTTATTTTCAGCGATTTATGGTGGTCATCTTGATATTGTAAAATACCTTGTTCAGAGTGGTATTGATATTACTGTAACATATACAGGGGATACGATGAAAAATATGGATGCCTATGAATTTGCGATTGAACGAGGACAAATAGAAATTGCTGAATATTTAAAGCAGAAGGTGGACAGTAGATGGAATTAAAGCTTAATAATATTTATCAAAAGGTGGCCGATAATTTAAAGGAAATGATACAAGAAGACTGGCGAGAAATCTATTTGTATGCAGAAGTAGGAGAAGGTTCTCAAACAACGTATTTCTTTTATTATCCAAAAGGAAGCGATGAACCTATATATAGTCATGATATACCTGAACTATTTGAGGTGTCAGAACAGAGCTACTTAGTGTTATTAGATAAACAGTTAGAGTGCTTTCGTGAGTTGTTAGATGTATTTATAGAAAACAAGCAGGAGATATGGACAAGTTTAACTTTGCATTTAGGTCATGATGGGAAATTTGAGATAGACTACGGGTATGAAGATATTCTTACTGTTGACCCGTATGAACAACAGGTGATTTGGGAGTATAAGTACTTAGGGATTATTTCAGAAGATGAATATGATAAAAAGATCATAAAAAAATTTCTTTCCTAATCATAGAAGAGCAAAAGATATATGGACGGAGGCGTTAAGCTCATCATAGTGAGGGAAATGGAAACGGAGTTTAAGAATGACTAATGCTAACTTCAATAGTTTAACAGAACATGATAAAGTCATATTTTTTCTGGCACTTTCAGAAAAAGTGGTACCGTTACTTTCTCGTACGGAAGATCAAATTTTAGCCCGGAAAGTTATATGTAAATGCTGGGAATGGTTAAAAGACAAAGAAAATAGTGGAGATACTCTTTATGAATTATTAGATCACGAGGGAAATGGTATCACAATAATTCAAGAGATGTCAGATAATAAAACAGATGTTATAGCCTGGGACTGTATTATTGATGCAGTTGCCTATACTAGTAGAAAAGCATTTGGAAGAGAAGGCG
>NZ_JBFULJ010001033.1:0-1231 GCF_056400385.1 Priestia sp. P5_B4 | reverse complement strand
ATCATACCCAGCGGAGAATCGTTTTCTCCGTTAACTTTTCAAAAAATCGGTTACTCTCTGTACATAGCGCTCTTTATCATAAGATAAGTACAGATAACTGGTTAACTGTACAGGCTCTCCAAAGAAAAAACGTTCATACAGTGTTTCTCTTGTGCCAAACGGACTCATAGTTAAATCCCACGCTAGTCGAAAAAGCTTAATTCGATCTTCTGCCCCTCTCGATTTAGCTTGCAAATAACGCGTAATATCTTCTTTAACCAATGAGCGGCACGTATTTTCTGTTGGTATTGCCATTAGTCCGCTTGCACCTAAAAGCTGGATAATCTCTGTAAAGGTAGGATATGTTTTTGAAAATATATTTGCGGCAATACGAAGTGTAGTTTCATTTGGACGCATGTAYCCCCATGGATCAATCTCCGCTTCTTCTTCTGCTTTCATTACGAGAGCTTTCATCGTTTCTAACGCAATAATAAGCTCCGTTGCTTTTTCTCGTACATGCGGATAGTCTATAATGTTAATGGTTTCGATCAGAGATTGTACAATCCCTAATACAAACTCTGTTTTGACAATTCTCCTTGAAGTTACCTGATGCAGAGCAAAAGCTGAGAAGGAACTAGAAGCAAGGAATGTATTTGATACGTCTGCATTTTCATAGAAAAACACGCGGTTCCATGGTACTAATACATGGTCAAAGACAACAATTGTATCCATTTCTTCAAATCTAGAACTTAATGGATAATCAAACGCCGAATCTTTTCCTGTAAATGATTCTCTACAAATAAATTTAATTCCTTTTGTATTACTTGGAATCGAAAAAGCAAATCCTTTTTCTTTTCCTTGAATGCCCGCTGAAGACAGTACGAGCAGCTCATCCGTCATTCCACCCTGTGTAGCAAGCAGTTTCGCGCCTTGGATAACGATTCCCTCATTATTTTTATCAACTATTTTTGCTGCTATCGGTTCGTCGTTTTGCTCGTAATAAAATTGGATTCGATTGACTTGAGGATCGATGAATGTATGAGTGAGCGATAAATCGTGCTCTCTTACATATTCATAATAAGAAATGATGTTTTCAGGAAAGCAGTTTTCTGTTCCTCTCAGGAGTTCTGCAGAGGATGCAAAAGCCATCAATACGGTATTCATATAATCCGGACTTCTTCCCATCATACCATGGGTTAATTGCGCCCATTGCTGAGTCATCTCTCGTCGTTTTTTTAACTCTTCTTTTGTT
>NZ_JBFULJ010001032.1:0-1234 GCF_056400385.1 Priestia sp. P5_B4 | reverse complement strand
CACCAGGGTTAGAAATCGCTCAAATGCAACATGAACAATTGCATGTCCGATTGTTCATGTCATAAAAAAGGAGGGAAAGCCTTCTAACGATGAAGGCGTAATAAATGAATGCAATTAAAATTGGAATTGGTGGACCTGTTGGTGCAGGGAAAACAATGTTAGTAGAACGATTAACGCGTGCACTAGAAGGACAGCTAAGCATGGCGGTTGTTACAAACGATATTTATACAAAAGAAGACGCGCAATTTCTAGTGAAAAACAGTATTTTGCCAGAAAATCGTATCGTAGGAGTAGAAACAGGAGGCTGCCCTCATACGGCTATTCGAGAAGATGCATCTATGAACTTTGCTGCGATCGATGAGTTAGTGGAACGTCACCCCGATGTTGAACTTATTTTTGTAGAAAGCGGAGGAGATAATTTAGCCGCAACGTTTAGCCCAGAGCTCGTTGATTTTTCGATTTATATCATCGATGTAGCACAAGGGGAAAAAATCCCGCGTAAAGGCGGTCAAGGAATGATTAAATCTGATTTATTCATCATCAACAAAACAGATTTAGCCCCGTATGTAGGAGCTAGTTTAGAAGTAATGGAAAAAGATACAATTCAAGCGAGAGGGAACAAGCCTTTTGTTTTCACCAATTTAAAAGAAGATAAAGGGCTCGACCGAGTGATAGAGTGGATTAAAAAAGAGGCCTTTTTAATCGGCCTTGAATCATGAGCTACACGGGTTATTTAGAGCTTCGAGCAGAAAGAAACAGCGAGCGAACCGTTATTAAAGATACGTACCATTACGGTGCTTTTAAAGTTGCCAGACCTATTTACATGACTCCTGAATCACCTTTTGTTTATATGCTTCACGTAGGTGGAGGATACGTAAGCGGAGACAAATATAAAACGATGATAACGGTAGAGAAAAATGCCCAGCTGACGGCTACTACTCAATCTGCAACAAAGGTGTACAAAACACCGAACGAAGCTGTTTTACAAGAAACGTGTATAACCCTTGAAGAACAAGCCATCATGGAATATATACCAGACCCGCTTATTTTGTATGAAAATGCTGCATTTGTTCAAGAAATAACGGTTCATATGGCACAAAACGCTGCTTTGTTTATGTGTGACAGCATCACCCCGGGGTGGTCGCCGGACGGGCAGCTGTTTCAATATACCTCTATGCGTTCCAAGCTTAAACTGTATGTAAACGAGCAGCTGAAGGTATACGATCACTTATAC
>NZ_JBFULJ010001031.1:0-1238 GCF_056400385.1 Priestia sp. P5_B4 | reverse complement strand
GCAACCATTTCACCTACCCTTAACTGAAAGGATATATCATTTAGTGCAGTAACTTCATAGCCCTCTCCTTTATAAACTTTAGTTAAATTTTTCACCTCTAAAATATGTTGATTCTTCACGTCTTCACCTCGAAGTAAGTTTTTTTGTAGTGACAAAGATAGTTAACGCTTTTATCGCCTCTCCTTTTGTGAATTTCTACTATATCTAGTACGTTTCAAAATAGGAATAGTTTTACATTTTGAAGAAAATAGGTAAAAAGTTTAAATTATTTACAAGAAAAACAAAAAATGGTGACCGTTAAATGATTGTCTTTCTTTTGCCGCCCATTATCTTCGGTTTGGCATGTACCTATTATTTTGGTCTTCGGAAAGAAGACTGAACACAAACAATTCCTATTTTGCTTTGACTAGTAGTTACGGAAACCAGAGAAGTTATCCATAAGATACTAAAAAAACTGCTGCAGGTAAGCTAATAAAAGCGCAACTTAATGCCACTTTTCAAAAACAATAAAAAAGGCAGCAGCTCAACTTATGAGCTGCTGCCTTTTATTTATAGAAACACGGGAATAACCTTTTAACGATACCAAATCGTTTTATCTTGATATGGAATACGTTTTGATGAAGCTTCTTTATTAGGATGTCCGACGTAAATTAAGCCTAAGAGCTTATCTCCGTCTTCTAGAGATAAAAAGTCATTCAGTTCTGTCTGATAGACAATTTCACCGGTTCTCCAAATTGTAGCCAAACCTTGTTCTTCCGCTACTAATAGCATATTTTGTATGCTTGCCGCTACGGCAGAGATTTCTTCAATTTCAGGCACTTTACCAGAAGGACTTACTGCTACAGCAATAATGACAGGAGCGCGAAGCGGTCCTTTTTTTGCTTTTGTTGTTTTTTTCAACGCTTCTTCTTCACTTAATTGAGCAGTTTTTTGTTTCATAATACGTTCCATTTCGTCTCCTAAACGAACGCGTGAATCCCCTGTAAACACGCGGAACTTCCAAGGCTCTGTCTTTTTATGGTTAGGAGCCCAAGTGCCGGCTTCTAACATAAGGTTAATAGCATCTTCTGATACGTCTTTGTCTTGCATGGCCCCAATCGTTCTTCTAGCTTTAATAATATCTAATACGCTCATGCTTTCTATCTCCTTTTCTACATTCAATTTATTATAAGTATGTATTTGTCTTGAATATAGAATAATTGAAWATCATTCTCACTGTCAAATGTTTTGATTATTAC
>NZ_JBFULJ010001030.1:0-1241 GCF_056400385.1 Priestia sp. P5_B4 | reverse complement strand
AAATATTACTATAAAGAAGCGGGACAAATGGGGGCACAGCGAATTATTAAGCTAGTCAACGGAGAAGAAGTTGAAAAGCTTACACTTTCTAACTATGAATTGATTGAAAGAGAAAGCGTTGACAACCGCTTTGTATAAAAAAACGATTTTTTAACTATATCAAAGAAGGAGGTGACCATAGTCACCTCCTTCTTTGATTAATGCTTCACGACTTTTGTTGTCGCTCCGCTGCTAACATTCCCCGCAACATCTTTGGCCGTCACGGTAAGAGTAGTGCCTGCTTTCTGCGCTGGTATTTTTACAGAGTACGTTCCTTTAGAAGAAGCCTTGGCAGATCCAAGTGATTTACTGCCCGCTTTGACTGTTACAGTAGAAGAAGCCTCCGCTTTTCCCATAACCACTTTATCATTATCATCGACTTTATTGACAGTTGGCTTATTAGGCGCTACGACATCGGCTACTTTCGTGGAAACGCTTGGACTTACGTTTCCGGCGCTGTCTTTAGCCGTTACGGTAAGAGTTGTTCCGGCTTTTTGAACGCTTATATTAACAGAAAATGTGCCTTTAGAAGACGTTTTGGCAGATCCGAGCGTTTTGCTGCCAGCCTTAACTGTTACCGTAGAAGAAGCCTCCGCTTTTCCCGTAACCACTTTATCATTATTACCGACTCTGTTTACGGCTGGTTTATCTGGAGCGACGTTGTCTACGAATGCTGTGCTCAGAGCATATAGATCATCCACGGTATTATCGTCATAATCATCATCAAACTCATAATCAGTGGCGCCTATGTAATATGTTCCTGATTTATTTACCTGATAGACTTGAACTTCGACTCCATCGCTATAGTCTGAGCCTTGGTAGATTAAATTCTTGTTATCTTTAAAGTCTTTTTCAGCTGCTGTAAAGGCAAGGTCAATTGCTGGAGAATTGGTCGTCCCAGCTACAAGCAGTGCGCCTTTAGCAGGGACATTCACTTTATAAAAATCAACGTCATACATAGGAAGCATTTGTCCGATGATTGTTTTTTCATTTGGCAAACTATTAGCTTTGTTAAAATCATTATTTGGCTCTTTTTCAAACAGTGGATCATCGTTTGCAGAGGAGCTGTTCATTTGTTTTGAATTCTGAGATGAAGAAAGAGAAGGAGCTTTTTCTAAAGAATGAGTTGCATCGTTTTTTAAATCATTAAGTACACGCTGATTTAGATTCTTTTTTTGAAGAGGCTTGTCCATATGCTGATC
>NZ_JBFULJ010001029.1:0-1242 GCF_056400385.1 Priestia sp. P5_B4 | reverse complement strand
GATATTCTCTTTCATTGCCCAATGAATATACGCTTCAAAAAGAAGAGGATGGAAAAGATATTCTTTTTTCAACCAAGACTCCCTATACGTGGATGCGAATTGAAGTCCTTTCCAGGAAAGAAAGTGCAAGCAAATCATATCTAGATCGCTCAAAAGAATTATTTGATGACCAGTTTGGAAAATCGTTAAAAATTTCTTCTACATCCCTATTTATTCAGCCTGTTGTGTTTGCATCTACATCCGGGAGTAAAAAAGAAACGGCAAAGCTATATGTACTAAGAGAAACAAAGGGGCACCCTGCTTTAAAAATCACGATGATTACAGCTAAAAATTCTGATGATGAAAAAAAGTTAATTTCAATTGTTAACTCAGTAAAAACGCATGAATGAAAATAGATAAGGAAGCCAGCTATGAAAAAAAAGATATTTCTTGTTTGCTTTATATGTTTGATGAGTGGCTGCTCAACTGCTTTTCGTGAAGAGCTTATTAACACACAAGAAGAAATTCCAAAAGAACGCTTGCCACAGCAAAAGTTCACCTACCCTTACAAAGGAAGCAGCAGAACAGAGGTAGGTTATCTTAAAAGAAGCACCAATCAAAACTATACGCTTTACGTACTAGAAGGATACAAGTTTACAGAAGAAGAGCCACGAAAAGATGTCATTTACAACAAAAAAAATGATGCTTTGTGGATGCGGATTGAAGTGTTTCCACCAAATAAAAGTGTAGATGAGCTCAATAAAGAAACAAAAAAAATTTTAAGAGCTGGCTTTTCAGAAGTGGCTTCCCTTGATACGCACCTCATTCACCATAACTTAGAGATAGCAGCTGCGTACAAAGCATCAGATAATAAAAGTAACGCATACGGTTTTCTCGTTCGAAAGCAAAATCAACACCCTACTTTCCGATTAACGATCTTTGCTCCTAAATCTGAAAGAGATTTAACTCCGTTTTTAGAAATGGCGAGAACGCTTCAAAATGCATAAAACAGAGAAAAAGTCGGTTTACAAAGTGTGTAAACCGACTTTTTTTTATTTCATATCTAATAGTTTAGTTTTTAAATCTTTTTCCATTTGATACAGCTCTGATTCTGCCTCGGTACGCTTCGTACGTCCTTCTTCTTGTATCTTTAGCACTTCTTCTAACGTGGTAATCAAATCGGACTGCGTTTTTTTCAATGTTTCGATATCGACAATCCCCGCCTCGTTTTCACGAGCTACTTCAATCGTGTTCTGCTTGAGC
>NZ_JBFULJ010001028.1:0-1242 GCF_056400385.1 Priestia sp. P5_B4 | reverse complement strand
AAGCAGCAGTGAACAGCACAAAATGAATGAGCATTTTGGTGAAGTCAATGTGTCAGTTCAAATGTTCAAAAATGTACCGATGCAAGTCAAGCTAACGGACGGAAATGAAGAAAAGCGCTTTGGTCTGCCCGAGCGATTTGCAAAAGCGGTAGCAGAACTTCAACGTTTTTCAGATAATGTGGTATTAGAACGAAAATGGAAAGAACAAGGCGTTCGTTACGGAGAGTTATCTGCTATCGGAGACGAAGTTGTAGAAGAGTTAGCAGCAGCATATCCGCAAGAAAGATTAACTCGCCTTGTGGCTAATGCACAAGAAGAAAAAGAAGGCGGAAAAGTTGTACAGCCGCGTAAAACCTATAAAGTTACAGAAGAAATGCTAGAAGACAACGATTGGTCAGTGCGCTATGCCCATTTAGAACAAATGGATCCAACAGAAGCTGATTTAGACGTTTTAAATAAAGCGCTTGATGATGAAAAAGCATCTATTCGCCGCTTAGCTACGGTCTACTTAGGAATGATTGAATCAAAAGCGGTACTGCCTTATTTATACAAAGCATTAAAAGATAAATCAGTCACTGTGCGCCGTACTGCTGGAGACTGCATGTCAGATTTAGGTTTTGAAGAGGGTATTCCGGCAATGTGTGAAGCTCTTGGTGATAAAAACAAGCTTGTTCGCTGGCGTGCAGCTATGTATTTATACGAGGTAGGGGACGAGACGGCTCTTTCTGCATTAAAAGCAGCAGAGAATGATAAAGAATTTGAGGTGGATTTACAAATCAAGCTAGCAATTGAACGTATCGAAGGCGGAGAAGAAGCAAAAGGTTCTGTTTGGAAACAAATGACAGAAAGCAGAAAAGCATAAAAAAAAAGATCATTCACTTGAATGATCTTTTTTTACGACTGTTTTGCAGCGGGAGTTGGAAACTGCATAGGCTGCATGGTGTTATCAATTTTAATAGGCTGATAGCCCGACTGCTTTAAGTAAGTMAAAATAGCAGGAAGGGATTGTGCCGTAAAGGATTTATCATGAAATAAAATGACTGGTGTTCTTCCATTGGAGTTAACCCCTTGAATATGAGGTTCAAGCCCCTGAATAATTCTAGGTGCAGAACGAAGTGCCCAGTCTTCGCTGTCTACATTCCAGTCCCATAATTTAAAGTGGCTTAGCAACTCTGTACGGTGGGGCTCTTTTAAATAAGGAACGCTGCCGTAAGGAACGCGGATTAACTTACTGTCAATACC
>NZ_JBFULJ010001027.1:0-1243 GCF_056400385.1 Priestia sp. P5_B4 | reverse complement strand
ACACAGTACTATACAAAATGTCTCCAAAATCGTGTAAAGACCGAAAGAATATGTAGGAGTGCAGATTTTACGGGAGGCACGTTTTTTTGAGAATCCGCATTAACATCCACAGGTTCTCCCTCATTTCCCACGAGCATACTGTGAGAAATTTTAGTTTCAATAGCTCCTGTTAACTCGGCTGCAAATTCTTCACTATCTATCATAACCATAGATTCAGTATTTAAAAATGCAGAGCGTGAATCTAAGTTAAAAGAACCAACTGCACTTAAACGCTGATCATAAACAACAGATTTCCCGTGAATTGAATAGGGCTTTTGATATTCATAAAGCTTCGAACCAGCTTTTATAACGCGATTCTTCACTCCCAAGTATGCAGAAAAAGCCATAGCATTTGGAGTGGATGTAATAGAATTAGTTAAAATAATTCTTTGCACTTTTGGTTTTATTTGCTTATCTATATACTGTTCCATTTCTTTTGTTGGTACGATATAAGGGCTTTGAACAACAATGGATTTTTCAGCTTGCTGGGAGAGCTTAATAAATGTTTTCCATATAAAAGGGCTTTTATTCATTCGTTGAATAGGATTTGTAATAAAAGAAATCTTTCTTGTAGGCATCGTTGCTTCTCTCCATACAATATAAGGATGGACAAAAGGTTCGTTTACTTTTTTGGCCTCTTCGTATTGATCTATCAATAATTTTTTTCCTGAAAGACCGCGAAATTGTTTAGTTTTCTTGGGCTTTGGAAAAGCTTTTCGTGTATACGGATGATTCCATAATTTTTCTATATACTTCTCCATTGAGAGAATGACACTATGACTTTCTTGCTTTGTGTTATAAATCAGTACATCACGGTCATAGACAAAATTTTTATTTGGTTGACTAGCCAAGTATTTATCTCCAATATTTCTTCCTCCAATAATACCTAATTGGCCATCGACTACTATTATTTTATCGTGAAGACGGTTATGCCATGTCCAAGGTTTAAAAATAGTAAAGGGCTCATAGTACTTTAATTCAATATTATTGTGGAAAGCTAGAGCATAAAGAACATTTTTCCTCTTGCCTTTTAACCCATGAGCGATCCCATCTAACAACACGCGAATACGTATACCTCGGTCCGCAGCTTCGAACAAAGCGCCCATAAGTAAATGCGAAGAACGGCCTTTACCGATGGAAAAGTATGCAATATCAATTGTATGCCTCGCTTCTTGAATCATCTGCATCCGAACAAGCCCTGAAA
>NZ_JBFULJ010001026.1:0-1244 GCF_056400385.1 Priestia sp. P5_B4 | reverse complement strand
CAATGAGTTATTTGATAAAGAAAACGCACAGCAACTTATAGATAATAATAAAGAGAAGATTAATAAAGCAGTTAAATCGGCAACTATTCGAGAACAATTTTTTAAGAATGTTCCTATCGTAAAAGAATAAGAACAAATAAAGAGCCTTAAATAAGGCTCTTTATTTGTTTTCTATTTGCCTTTGTGCTTCGCTTTTGCCTTTTGTTTCTTTATGGAATACTTTTGTTCCTTCAGCTCTTCACGATATCGTTTAGCTTTCTTTTTTCTACTTTTTTTCTTTTCTTCGTAAGCTTGCTTCATGGCTTCTTGAGCTTTAGTCGAAATACCAACTTTATTTCTTTCTTTTGCTACTTGGCGTTGTAAACGTTTTGGATTTACCTTTTTATTAGATTTTATTTTCACATCAATACCTGCATGAGCTGATTGATTAATCACCTCTAGCAATCTGTCATAAATAAAGTCTAATACTTCTGTATCTTTTGGTTCTGGTCCAAATACATAACGAAATGCTTTTAACTTACCGCCTTCTACAACTTCAATAATTCCTACCCAAAACTGACCATCATGGTAAATCGTTAGTGACATAACGATTCCCTCCTCTAAACATACTATGAAATGATGGACATCCCGAGGAGGGGAAGGTTACTGACATTAATACATATCAATGCATCCGGACTACCAACCGAATTGTGTTTTTACATCTCACATACAAATTTTAACATGAAAATATTTATGATAACTACCTTCTTTTATTTTTCACCAAAATTCATTGCAAAAAATAAAAAGCTCGCCATAATAAATATTGGGATTACTGCAAAAGAGATTAACTAAAATATTTCATCAGCCCTTTTTCTTGTTTTACAACAGCTATTATTCCACATGAGAATCCTATCAAGTAAACAGTGACACATAGATACAAAATGTTAGGGCTATGTATGGATGTAAAATATTGTCCAACGCCAACAACCATCCCAAGCAACGATAACCACAGTGAATATTGACTAAAACGTTTTTTCAATTTGGTCCTCTGCAAAATAGATATATGCTTATATGACACCATTTAACTAGCAGCTACCATAAAGTACTTAATCACCAGTAGAAAAAAGCTTGGGTGAATCACTCCAAACTCTTTTTTCTATAAAGAAAGAATCCAATTCCTGCTCCCAGTACAGCTATAACTACACTAAAACGAATTAGATGAATAATAAAATCAATAAGGTTTAAATAGGTTGTTTCTGTTACAC
>NZ_JBFULJ010001025.1:0-1244 GCF_056400385.1 Priestia sp. P5_B4 | reverse complement strand
ATCATATTCCGTACGTATGGGTAACTCAGGGAGAAAATGGCGCAGCAGCCGTTACTGCAAATCAAACGCTTCATGTGAGTGCAAATGAAGTGCAGGTGATAGACACGACGGGAGCGGGTGATGCATTTATGGCAGGAATTTTATGGTGTGTTCACGAAAAAGGATTACCTGAAAGTGAGGAGTCACAGAAGCAGTACACAATGTTTGCTAACGCGTTAGGTGGAGCAGTTTCGGCAAGGTACGGAGGAATGATTTCGCTTAAAGCAAAAGATGTATCTAGTATAAAAGCAGGTAGCTGATAGCTACCTGCTTTTGAACGTTTATTATTTAAAAAATGACAGTATAATCATAAGGGCAAAAATAATCGTAAGATGGTTCAATGAGAACACAAACATTAAAGTAGCCCATTTTGTATCTTCTAATTTTTTAAATCCAACAATTCCAAGAAGCATCCATACTAGTGTTAAACCGAACATTGTAAATGCGATAATTTTACTAAACGACAAAAATAAGAAAGATGCCGCTAGCAAAATAACTAGGTATACAAGCGTTTGGACTTTGGAACGACGGATACCTTTTACTACAGGAAGCATTGGTACACCTGCGGCTTTATATTCCTCAAGTCTTCTAATGGCAATAGCGTAGAAGTGAGGAGGCTGCCATAAAAACATAAATACAAACAATCCAATGGCTACCGGATGAAATAAGTCTGGTGAAATAGCGGCCCAGCCAATGATTGGAGGCATAGCTCCAGAAATACTTCCAACTTCCGTATTATAGATAGTTGTACGTTTTGTGAGCATAGTGTAAGGCACTACATAAAAGAAAAATCCTAAAATACCCATAATGGCGGCCATGTTAGAAACTAAAAATAAAATGCCTACACCGATAACAAATAAAGCCAGTCCTAACCATAGAGCAAATTTAGGGTTGACCGCTCCTGTTACCGTGGGTCTGTCTTTCGTACGTTTCATGATCGCATCAATATCACGGTCATAGAAGTTATTAACTGCCCCAGCTCCTCCTACGACAAAGGATGTCCCAATTAAAGCCAAAATAATGATAGGAATTTGTGTCACAAAGCTTAAGTCATTAACAGCAATTGCGAGACAAAGCCCAGCAACCATTCCTAGTGAGTTCGATTTAATAATCCCAGTTTTTATAATAGCACTGATTACTTCCCGGGAAAAATACTGATTGATAGGAAGTGATTCCTTTGTGATAACTTCGGTATTTTTCACAGC
>NZ_JBFULJ010001024.1:0-1244 GCF_056400385.1 Priestia sp. P5_B4 | reverse complement strand
TGGAAATTCTGAGGCAGGCGCAAATGCTTATCAAAATGAGCACCTCCCGCATGCTCATTACTTGGATTTAGAAAAAGATTTGTCTTCTGCAGCTGCTTCTCACGGAGGCAGACACCCGCTGCCTGACGTTCAAAAGCTAGCTCAAAAGCTTGGCAGCTTAGGAATTAATGCTGATTCAAAAGTCGTCGTTTATGATGAACAAAACGGAATGATGGCTTCAAGAGCATGGTGGCTACTGCGATATATAGGAATTGAAGACGTAAAAATTTTAAATGGAGGTTTTAATAACTGGAAGCAATCGGGATATGAAACAACAAAGAACGTACCAGAAGCTTCTCCTCAAACGTTTGTACCTTTCGTTCAACAAGATTGGGGACTTGCAGGAGTTGAATAYGTAAAAGAGAATCTTCATAACCCTAATGTTGTTCTTATCGACTCTCGTGAAAAAAGGAGATATCTCGGCTTAGAAGAACCCATTGATTTTGTAGCAGGACATATCCCAGGCGCCATTCATTCTTTCTGGCAAGATGTGTTAACTTCAGAAGGTTTATGGAAAACAGATAAAGAGTGGAAGGAAATGTTTTCAGCTATTGATTCTCACGCTGAAATCATTGTATACTRCGGATCGGGTGTATCTGCTTGTCCGAACGTTTTAGCTTTAAAATCAGCAGGTTTTCCAAATATAAAATTATATGCCGGCAGCTGGAGCGATTGGATTAGCTATCGTGACAATCCAATCGAGAAAAGCAGATAGACAAAGAAGGCTCAGTCTCACCAAAAGTATAGAGGCTGAACCTTCTCTTTTTGTATTCTTCTTATTAGCCGCATGTTATTTACTGAGCCTTAACATAAAATCATGAAGCCGCTCTAAGGTAAGCAGATTTTGATTACAGGCTTCGCTATCTTGACAAATATAATTTCCTCGTTGTGTAAATGTCCCTTGAACAGTTCCTTTGATTTCAGCAGTGAACATACCGACTTCCTCGTAGCTGTGGCAAAGCGTGCATATTCCTTTCTGATTGATAGGTTTAAATGTTCCTTGAATACCTTTTAACTTCTGGGTATACGGCTCCTGCGCTACGATAAACTTTCTGTTTGAGCCTTTATCGATCCAGCTAACATAGGAAATGCTCGTTAGATCCATGCTATCAGCAGAAGGGACTTTTAACTTTTTCACTTTTGGAAACAGCTTTTTCACGCCAGCTTCTGTAAAAGATTTAAATGGAATCACGTAAGGCTTTATC
>NZ_JBFULJ010001023.1:0-1245 GCF_056400385.1 Priestia sp. P5_B4 | reverse complement strand
CCAGTGTTCTTCTGCATTCAATAGTAGAAGAACACTGGTTGTTAAGAATACGTAAGGAATTCCTTTAGCTCCGGCAATTTGTCCGCCAATGACTGGACCAGCTAAATTCCCAAAATATTGCGCTGTTTGATTATAGCCAAACATTTTACCTGTAATAGAGTCCGGTACAATTTTCTTTAAATAAGAATTAATAGAAGGTAATAATCCTCCCATTGCAAAACCGAGTAAAAAACGAAGTAAGAATAGCTGCCAAGTACTATGCACAAAGGCCTGTAAGCCGCAAATCACCGCTACGATAAGCAGACATATTTGAAGCACATTTTGAGGACCCACGCGATCGCTGACTTTGCCAAGTTTTGATGCAGCTAAAATATTTGAAATTCCTGTTGCCGCTACGACAAAGCCTGAAATAAGGGCAAGGTGATCGGTATGAGTAGACAGTTGTTTTACATACAGTGTAACGATTGGCTGAATAGCCATAACTGCAAGCTGCAGTAAAAAAGTTGTAACAAATACACCAATCACGGCCTTTGAATTTTTAAGAGACAGTAACCCAATGTTAGATTCTTTCGTCGTTTTCGCCGTCTCTTTTTTGTCTTCTTGAATTAAATTTACAATTAAAAAAGACAAAAACATAAATGCACCCGTCACGAAAAAGACGTGGCGTAGCCCGATTGTATCTCCTAAGTAGCCGCCTACTAGCGGTCCTAATAAAGATCCTGATACAGCCCCTGTAGACAACGTACCTAATGCTTTACCGCTGTGCTCTTTAGGTGTTTGAGTCGCTACTAACGTAATGGCTGCAGAGATGAAGCCGGAAACGGCCCCCATTAAAAAGCGCAGTCCGACAAGCTGATAGACATTTTGCACAAAACCAATGGAAGTCATAACAACTGCCATAMCCAAGCTTGCCCGAAGGAGCATAAGCTTTCGCCCATATTTATCGGCCAAACTCCCCCATAAAGGAGAAACAATAGCCGCCATTAAAAAGGTAGATCCAAAGGCAATACCAGCCCATCTGCTGATGGAGCTTGTATCGTGAACTCCCAGCTTTTCAATATAAAGCGGTAAAAACGGAATAACTAAACTCATCCCGGCTGTGGTGCAAAAAGAACCGAACCAGCAAATGTACAAGTTTCGTTTCCATAATTCCATTCTATTTCCTTCTTTCGTTGTGCCGCATGGCGTGAAAACAACAAAAGAGCGAAACCATACGGCCTGCTCTTTTAGCATACATGCAGCATC
>NZ_JBFULJ010001022.1:0-1246 GCF_056400385.1 Priestia sp. P5_B4 | reverse complement strand
CTTTTAGGGGGAAAACGTCATGAGAATGGTTGACTTAATTGAAAAAAAACGTAATGGACATGAATTAAATAAAGCTGAAATCGATTTTATTATCGAAGGTTATACAAAAGGGGATTTACCTGATTATCAGCTATCGGCATTTGCGATGGCGATTTACTTTCAAGGAATGACGCAGGAAGAACGCGTGAATTTAACGCAAGCAATGGTTGAATCAGGCGATCAAATCGACTTATCAAAAATTGAAGGTATTAAAGTAGACAAACACAGCACAGGCGGCGTAGGTGATACAACAACACTTGTATTAGGACCTTTAGTAGCTGCGGTTGATGTACCGGTTGCCAAAATGTCTGGCCGCGGCTTAGGACACACTGGCGGTACGATTGACAAACTTGAAGCAGTGCCTGGCTTCCACGTTGAAATTACAAATGAAGAATTCATTCGTTTAGTAAATACGAATAAAATTGCCGTTATCGGTCAAAGCGGAGACTTAACGCCGGCGGATAAAAAACTTTATGCACTTCGTGATGTAACAGCAACGGTTGATTCGATTCCGTTAATTGCAAGCTCAATTATGAGTAAGAAAATTGCAGCTGGAGCAGATGCCATTTGCCTGGATGTAAAAACTGGGAACGGCGCGTTTATGAAAAAGCTTGAAGATGCTGAAGAATTAGCAAAAGCAATGGTTGAAATCGGAAAAGGCGTAGGTCGAAACACAAAAGCAATCATCTCAGATATGAGCCAGCCTCTAGGTTTTGCGGTTGGTAATGCGCTTGAAGTGAAAGAAGCGATCGACACGTTAAAAGGCGAAGGCCCTGAAGATTTAACAGAGCTTTGCTTAACATTAGGAAGTCACATGGTTGTACTTGCTGAAAAAGCAAGCAGCTTAGATGAAGCGCGTGCAATGCTTCAAGAAGTAATTAAAAACGGAAAAGCATTAGAATCGTTCAAAACGTTCTTAAGCGCACAAGGCGGAGACGCTTCTGTTGCAGACGATCCGTCTAAATTACCAGATGCAGCGCACAAAATTGAAGTGCCAGCAAAAGAAGATGGCTACATTTCAGAAATCGTTGCAGAAAAAATCGGCGTAGCAGCAATGAAGCTAGGTGCAGGACGTGCAACAAAAGAATCTGAAATCGACTTAGCAGTTGGTATCATGCTTAATAAAAAAGTTGGCGATTCAGTGAAAAAAGGCGACTCTCTTGTTACAATTCACAGCAACAGCGAAAATGTACAGGAAGTAATGGAT
>NZ_JBFULJ010001021.1:0-1248 GCF_056400385.1 Priestia sp. P5_B4 | reverse complement strand
ATTAGATTCTTTATTTAACAGCTTCTTTAAATTCTTTTCCTGGCTTAAAGGCGGGAGCCTTTGTAGCAGCAATCGCGATTTGTTCACCTGTTTGTGGGTTACGGCCTGTACGTTCGGCACGTTCACGTACTTCAAATGTACCAAATCCAGCGATTTGAATTTTTTCTTCTTGTGCAAGCGTCGTAGCAATGATTTCGAATAATCCATCAATCGCTTTTTTTGCGTCTTGTTTTGTTAATTCTGATTTGGAAGCAACAGCATCAATAAATTCAGCTTTTTTCATATCTAAATACCTCATTCCTTACTGTGTATAGTCTGTGTAGACAAAAAATATATCATAGTTTCCTTGTAATGGTCAAACGTATGTTCTTTTAAATACATAATGCATCTGCTAGAAAACTCTATATGAAGGTTCAAGTAGATACTCGAGTTGCTACTATATATTCATATAAAAGAGAATTAATAAAAGCAGCATTCTCATGCGTAAATGGCATAGGAATGCTGCTTTTTTCTGCAGATATAGGTATATACTTATACATTTTCTTTTACAATTCACCATATTAAACCTTATTATGGAAGTAAACTCAAAATAAGGTGGGAGATGCTTGTATGAGAGCTAAGATTGAGAAAGCGAACCATGTAGTGATGTTTGAAACAGCTGGTGAGTTTTATGCACACGAAGTGACCCAAGGTCCTAAAGTGGGTTTCTTTGCTTGCCCTTCTTGTGGAGTGAAAGTTTATCATAAACAAGATCATTTCTTTTCACGTGAACATGCACGTACGTGTACTTACGTACAAGAGCAATCTAAGAAAAAGTTCTAATCCTTGTCTCCACAAGCTTAGTTTATAAGATTCTCATTGGTTAATTTATACATTTATAGTATAATATCGAAGTTGCACTTGTGAACATATAAAAGGCGAGTTAGGATGAAGGGACTAAGTACATTAAGAARGATAGATGCCTTGGGACGTATAGTGCTTCCCATTGAACTAAGAAAAGGAATGGATATAGGTAAAGACGATTCAGTAGAAATCTTATTGGAAGATGATTATATAGAAATAAAAAAATACGAAGAATATAACAAATGTGTGATTACAGGTGAGATAACGCCTCAAAATCGTAGATATGCAAATAACATGGTTTTAAGTCCGTTAGGCGCAAAAATTTTATTTAACGAAATAAAAGATAAGCAAAAAGCCTTTGAATCGTAAATTCAAAGGCTTTTTAGGTCGAACTATTTTTTATGC
>NZ_JBFULJ010001020.1:0-1251 GCF_056400385.1 Priestia sp. P5_B4 | reverse complement strand
GTTCATAATCTCTCAGAAACCATTCATTCTTCCACCGGCTTCTGCTCATCTGTTAATGTATCAATTTTAGTAATTTGAAGTTTGTCTTTGCCAGCAGCTTTCACATGATAAATTCGTTCTTTTTTAAACTGCGTGCTTGCATCATATGAGTCGGTGAACGTATATACTTCGTTTGTATAAATGTCATAGGTTCCATCGTCGTGTGATTCTGTTTTTGTCACAAGAAACTGATCGTTAGCAAACGATACGTTTTTTCCGGCCAGTGATGTGATATAGCTTTTTAGCTGTTTATATACTGGCTGATTCGAGTCGATATAAGGCGCCATCCCACTAAAGTCTCCGCTGTTTAAGCTTGAAAAGTAAGCGGCTTTATAGGAGATAAAAAAGTTTTCAAGCTCTGTTTTGCTTACAGCATCTGGCTTAGGCTGTTCATTTTTTAACGACTTCGTGCTGGCCGTAGCTTTTATGTTTGAGCTTGTTTCTACCGTTTGATTATCACGATTCATATATACAATCGTCAGTAATAAGACAAGGACGATAGCGCCTACTACTAAAATAGGAAAAGTGCGCCGTGATGATTGCTGCTTTTTGAGCACGGGAAAGTCTGCGTAGGATGGCAGCGTAACAGGTTTTATATCTACCTTTAACCGAACTATTGGCTGTGGTATTCCCGTGCTTTTTACACTACCAAGCGGCTGAAGTGCTAAAAATTCTTCATATGTAACAATAAACTCGTTTACTGCTATTCCTTTATACATGCCGTAAATTCGATTCCACAGTTCTCGACACCGAGTATCCTTTATATCTTCACTCAGTTCGTTAAAAAATGGTCGTGATTTTTTAATAAAAGCCGCTAACCACGTTTGATGAACGTCGACTTTGTGGACTGTATTTAGGTCGTTAAGTGATTGCTTTAACTTGGCCTGTTCATTTGCATCGTTTTGGCTAATGACTTCCATACTGCGCTGCGTTTCTTTCAGCACAGTAGAAAGACTCTTACTCATTTTTTCTTGCAAGGCATCAAACTGACTGCGAACATCAGGCCAGTGAAGTTCGAGTAACTGTTTTTGTGCAGTCGTGGCTTTTCGAATACTTTCATTTAGTTCATGCTGCTTTGTGCGAAAGGCGGTCGTTTTTTGTTTGGTCACTACTTTATTTTTGCTTAGCTGATGCCATTCTTGCTTCAAGCTCTTGTCTTCTTCGAGTACTGTGGCTATCGCTTGTTTTACATGTTCATGCTTTTTTTGAAAG
>NZ_JBFULJ010001019.1:0-1252 GCF_056400385.1 Priestia sp. P5_B4 | reverse complement strand
CAAGAAAAGCAGCTCACAATTTCCCAGTTAAAAAACGCTCAGCAGAAACTAACTGAACGTTATCACATGTATTGCGGAATCGAAGACAGCATTTCTAACAGCCCTTCTCCCGACAGAACGTATTGGCTTATTACCCTAGACTACGGTAAACGAACAACGTGTGCTTCGATAGAATGGTGCAAAGATACGATTAATAAATTATATGATGAGGAGGCGCATAATTTATGATTCATTCCAATCGTGTGATGGCTAAGCCCGGTCAGGAGTTGGTCGTCTTTGTTATAGGAATGCGCATTAATAAATGGACAGCCGTACACAAATGGTTCCCTGTATTTAAAGCAATGCCTCCTATGATTCGCGAATTGTATACAAACAAAAAACTTGGCTTTTTATCTTTGCAAGGATCTTTTAATTTAAGAACCATCACGCTGATTCAATATTGGGAGTCAGTTGATCAATTGACCTCCTATGCAAAAGGTCCTCAGCACTTAAAAGCTTGGAATTCTTTTTATAAACAGGCTTCAAAAACAAATGCAGTGGGCATTTATCATGAAACGTACGTCATTCCTGCAGGAAATTATGAATCAGTATACGTGAATATGCCTTTGTTCGGTTTAGCTAAAGCGCTTGGATCTGAAACCATAACGAAACATACTCAAACTGCCAAAAAACGTTTGAATGTTAAAAAGCCGCTTTAACTAAAAGTGGCTTTCGTTATATTTGTTATACATATATTTTCAGCATTTGATTGGCACCTTTTTGAAATTCGTACGGGACGTCTGCTATTTCTGTTCCCTTTACTAGAGGCGCAATCTCTTCTAACAGCTGCGGCAAATAGGTAGAAATCTTGCCGCTCAAATTCGTTAAAGGAAATAAACGTACTTCCTCTTTTGTAACGCGTATCAGTTCTTTTAAAGCTTCTAAATGAAACGTATAATCTAACCGGTCGCTGTACATAAATAAAAAGTTTGCACAAAGCGTTAAATCAAACTCGTTCTTTTGAAACGGCAAATTAGGAAGTGCTCCGTACTGATAGGCTTCGGGATTCTTTTTCATATGAGCAATACAATCTTTTAATGCTCTTTTTCGATGTTCAGTTAAATCATCAATAGACGAAAAATACTTCCACACATACTGTTCTTGTACGTGCTGCATTTGATTCATCGTATGAATTAAATCCAGGCTTCCTTTCTTTTCAAGCTCTTCTGCCGTAAATTTATAGGCAATATCACAGCTAGTAGCCTCCGTACCT